>DATLVT010000615.1:0-5110 GCA_035577105.1 Polyangia bacterium | reverse complement strand
ACGAAGTACATCAGGATCAGCACGTCCCATCCGCCGCGCAGCCCGGCGGCGAAGGCCATGGCCGCCGGCGCCACCCCGAACGACACGACGTCGGCCAGCGAATCCAGCTCCTGTCCCAAGGGCGACGCCTTCTGTCGCCAGCGCGCCACGCGTCCGTCCAGCACGTCCATCACCAGCGCCACCGGCAACAGCGCCGTCCCCAACCAGAAGAATCGCTTGTCGTGGTCCAGCAGGAAACGCATGAACGCCAGCATCGCCCCGGTGCCGGCGAACCCGTTGAACAGCGTGAAGGCGTCCGCCAGATGGAACTGGCGAATCATCGTGAAGTGGCGACGAGGCGGGGGGCCGTTCTTCATCGCTCAGCCCTTGCCCAGCCTCAACGAATGGTGGTCAGCTTGGGGCTGCGTTTGCCGCTGCCTGGCGCTGGCACGTTGCGCACCGACAGGCGGCAAGCCACCGCCATGGCGATGTCGGTGAAGATGCGCGCCACCTTGGAATCAGGATCGGCCAGCACCACCGGTCTCCCGTCGTCGCTGCCGCGGCTGATGCTCCCCTGCAGGGGAATCTCGCCCAGAAACGGGATGCCCTCGCGTTCGGCCAGCTTGCGCCCGCCGCCCTGCAGGAAAATGTTCTCGTGGTGGCCGCAGCTGGGGCAGACGAACCCGCTCATGTTTTCGATGAGGCCCAGCACCGGCACCTCGACCTTCTTCCACATGGCCATCGCCTTCTCGACGTCGTTGATCGACACCTCCTGGGGCGTGGTGACCATGACGGCGCCGGTGATGGGCAGCAGCTGCGACAGCGACAGCTGGGCGTCGCCGGTGCCGGGGGGCAGGTCCATCACCAGGTAATCCAGCTCGCCCCACACCACGTCCTCGATGAACTGCTGCAGCAGCTTGCCGACCATGGGGCCGCGCCAGATCACGGCACCGCCACGTTCAATGAAGAAGCCGATGGAGATGACCCGCATCCCGTGGTGGACGGCGGGGATGATCTTCTTGTCGGTCTCGGCGCTGGTGGGCACCTCGGGTACGCCCATCATCTGCGGGATCGACGGCCCGTAAACGTCGGCGTCCAGGATGCCGACCGAGGCGCCCAGGCGCGACAGCGCGGCGGCCAGGTTGGTGGCCACCGTCGATTTGCCGACGCCGCCCTTGCCGGCGGCCACGGCGATGATGTTCTTGACGCCGGGCAGGCGCGGGTTGGACGGATGGTTCGGTCGCCCCACCACGGCCGCCGTCAGCACCACCTCGACGCCGTCGACGCCGGCCATGCGGCCCACCGCCGCCTCGACTGACTGCCGAATCACGTCGCGCGACGGGCAGGCCGGCGTGGTCAGCTGGACGGTGACGCGGACCTTCCCGCCGTCGATGGTCACGTCCTTGACCATGCCGGCGGACACCAGGTCCATCTCCAGCGCTGGATCGTTGACCTGGGCCAGGACGGAGCGGACTTCTTCGACGTTAGGAATGGCGGGACTCTCTAGCGCTTTCGCGCGGAAGGCAAGGCGCGCAGCTTGCCGATGCTGTCCGGGTGGTGCCCCATCTTGCGGCGCTTCACGGCCAGATAGCCGGCGTTGTACTGATTCTCGCCCACCCAGTGGGAGATGCGATCGGTGACGTTGACGCCGGCGTCCTTCAGCCCGGCCACCTTCAGCGGGTTGTTGGTCATCAGGCGGATCGATTTGACGCCCAGGTCGTCCAGGATGGCGGCCGCCAGATCATAGGTTCGTTCGTCGGCTTCAAAACCCAGCGCCAGGTTGGCCTCGACGGTGTCGGCGCCGGCGTTTTGCAGCGCGTACGCGCGCACCTTGTTGCCAAGGCCGATGCCGCGCCCCTCCTGGCGCAGGTAGATGACCACGCCGGTTCCTTCGGCGGCCACCCGTTCCAGCGCGACGTCCAGCTGCTCGCGGCAGTCGCACTTCAGCGAGCCGATCACCTCCGACGTCCAGCACTCCGAATGGACGCGGCACAGGATGTTGCTGCCGCCGGCCACGTTGCCGCGCACGATGGCGATGTGCTCTTCGGCGGCCGGCCCGGTGGCGTCCGGAGCTCGGTAGACATAGACCCGAAACGGCCCGTGCGCCGTCGGGATGTCAGCCTCGGCGTAACGGGTGAGCTTGTTCGTCATTGTCATGAATGTGCTTACTTTGATGGGCTCAGGAGCGGCAAGTTACGGATGGCACTGTGGTTTGTCAAACCAGGGCGCCATGCAAGGCAGAGGCCGTCAGTATCCCTGGCCGGGCCGATTTCACGCGGTCGATTCAGTTCTTGGCCACCCGTAGGCCGCTAGGGGCGCGACCTTGCTTCGCAATCTTCGGAATGTCATCTTAATCGGTCATGGCGCTCCGGCAGATCCTCCGCTTCCCAGATAATCGCCTTCGTCAAAAGTCGACCGAGGTGACCGCGTTCGACGAAGACCTCCGCCGGCTGGTCACCGACATGGGCGAGACCATGTACGCGTCCAACGGCGCCGGTCTGGCCGCCATCCAGGTGGGCGCGCCGTTGCGGCTGTTCATCGTCGACGGCGAGGTGGCGGGCGGCGCCGAGGGCTCGCCGCCCCAGGTCTTCATCAATCCTGAAATCGTCGAGCTCTCGCCCGAGTCGCAGACCGGCGACGAGGGCTGCCTGTCCTTTCCCGGCATCTACGTGCCGGTCAAACGCGGCCTGCGGGCCAAGGTGCGCGCCCTGGACATCGAGGGCAACCCTTTCGAGAAGGAAGGGGCCGAGCTTTTCGCCCGCGCCCTGCAACACGAGACCGACCACCTGAACGGGCGCCTGCTGATCGACCAGGTCGGTCCGGTCAAGCGCGAGATCATCAAGCGCAAGCTGCGCAAGGACGCCGAAGCGGAGGCCGAGGAAGCGGCCAGCGCCGACGGCGCCCGCGGCGTCGGCTAGACCACGCTCCACTGGATCTTTTGTGCTGACCATCAAACTGAGCCGCGTCGGTTTTGAAGGACGCCACGGCGCCACCGCCATGGAGCGAAAGAGCACGCGCAAGTTCGAGGTGGACGTCGAAGCCGATTTCGACAGCACAGCCGGCGAGACCAGCGATCGCCTGGCCGACACCGTCGACTACACCACCCTGGCCGACGCCGTCGTCAGCATCGGGGTCGGCGAACCGCACCGCCTGCTGGAGTCGCTGGCCCGCCGGATGCTCGTGGCCCTGCGCCAGCGCGTCCCCGCCGCCCGTCGCTTTCGCCTGGAGCTGCGCAAGCTGCACCCGCCCAGCTGTCCGGGGCACCCGGACTACTCCGCCGTTCGCATCGAGGAGTAGGAGCGAGCGACGCCGCCAGCAGAGGGACCCACTTGATCTGTGCCGTACGTCTGTAGACCGCGGCACTCCCCTCGCTGAACCTCTAGCGACCGCCGGACGCCGGCTGCTCGAACAGCTCGTGGACCTCGCAGGTGCCCTGGCCGACCACCTGCAGGAAATTCCGGCACAGCTGGACGACCTCGGCCTTCGAGTTGGCGCGCATCAGGGCGTAGCCACCGATGACCTCCTTGGCCTCGGTGAACGGCCCGTCGGTGACAGTGATGTCGCCGCCCGCGGCCTTGTGGACCTTCACGCCGGTCCCCCCGAACTGCACGCCCTCGGTGGCGATCAGCCAGCCGGCCTTCATCCCGTCCTCGATCAGCTTGCCCATGGCCTCCATCTCGGCCTGAGTCGGGGGGACGTTGTTCTTCTTCTCTTGCGTGAAAAGGCTGATGAAACGCATGACGGTCTCCTTTGTCGGGGTGATTGTTCCCTGGTTGTTTCCTGCTTGCACCGTGACGACGAACGAGCCGCGGCGAAATCGACAGGACCACCGACTTTTTTGTGATTTTTGGCGCTACCTGGCGCGCCTGGTCGTCCGGTCCGGCGCCTTGGCCACGAAATCCGCGACCATATCCAGCAGGTACTCTGGCACCCGCGGTCCCGCGCCGGCCTCGGCTTCTGACGGGGCCAGGTTGCGCGTCATCGGTGTCATCAGGAAATGATCGACCAGCGGGATCCCCTCGGCGCGGACCGGAACGCCGGCCAGCTCTTGCAGCCAGCGCTGCTGATCGATGGCGGTGGCGTAGGTGTCGGTCTCTCCGCGCAGCAGCAGCACCGGACGCCGCAGGGCGCGCAGCTCTTCGAAGGTGTCGCGCTTTGCCAGGTCGTACCAGAAGGCCGCCGGCGCGCCCAGGATCTGCGCGTCGCGCGGCGCCGTGCCGTCGATGATCGACTGGGCGTCGACCGTCGCCTGGGTCATGACGTCGTCATCGGGTTCGCGATCGCGCAGGCGTTCCAGGGTCACGTACAGCAGCGGCCGCGCCGGCACCCCGACCAGCACCAGGCCGGCGATGTCTCCTGCGCGGCGCGCGCTGGCGACGGCGGCCAGGCCACCCAGGCCGTGACCGACGATGAAGACGCGCGACGGATCGACGGAGGGTTGACGGCGAATCACCGCGACCGCGGAGGCACCGTCCTGGATGAGGTCCTCGTCGATGGTGAACACGCGCCCGAAGGCGTGCGGCGACACGAAGGAACGTTTGTCGAAACGGATGGTGACCACACCGCGCGACGCCAGCCCGTCGCCCAGGTCGCGGAACGGGCGCACCGGCCCCGTGCTTTCGTCGCGGTCCAGGCGCCCGCTCTCGCCGATCAGCACGACGGCCGGCAGCTTGCCGCCGGTCGCTGCGGCCCGCGGCGACGCGATGGTGGCCCCCAGGCCGGGACCCACCGTCGTCTCGGTCCACGATACGGCGCTGTCGATGCCCGGCACGGGAGCGGCCACATAGACACTGGTCCGCACGATCTGCAGATTGGTGATGTGCCCCGTCTTGCGGTGAAACGTCAGCACCGCGCGAACCACCCCGCGCGAACACTGCAGCTCGTACTGGCGGTGCTCCTCGTCGCCAGCCGTGGCCCGCGCCGTCAGGTGCCACGAATTCAGCCGCCCGTTCTCCCACCGGAACATCTGCATCGCGCTGGCGAACGCCTCGCGCGCGTCCGGCCGCTTCAGGTGGTTGGCGAGATCGCGGCTGGTGCCGGCGTCGTCGTGATCGCGAACGGCCCGCCAGAAGAATTCCCCGGCGGCGTCGAAGGCGGCGGGGTTGGCAAAGCGGCGGGCCTGGGCCTCGTC
>DATLVT010000614.1:0-7085 GCA_035577105.1 Polyangia bacterium | reverse complement strand
CCAGCCACTCACGTCCAGGCAGTGACGTCGAGGTCGGCGAAAATCGGCGTCTGCCGTTCGCGCGCGCTGACGTCGCTCTCGTCCAGGGTGCCGGCGGTCAGCGCGGCGTGCAGCGCCTGAAAACTTTCGAAGTGGCGCTTGAACCGCCTCACGGCGTACGGCGCCGTCGTGCCGTTGGTGACGATGAACGCCCAGTCGCTGCTCTGCATCAGCAGCAGCTCGCGCCCGGCCTGCTGCAGGGCCCGCCGGGCCAGCCCACCGGCGCCGGCAAAGCGGTGGCAGAGCGCGGTCATGGCCCGCTCGGCCCAGTGCTGATACCGATACATCCAGGCCACCTTGCCGTTCAGCCACACCTCGGCCGTACCGGCCGCGCCCCAGGTCGACGGGTTCGGTCGCTGCCGCTGCAGCTCGGCGCCGTGGCGGGCCAGGTAATCGGGCGGCGCGATCGCCTCCAGCGCCGGCTCGCCGGCCAGGCCGCGCAGGACCTCCTCGATGAAGATGGGGCCCTCGTACCACCAGTGGCCGAACAGCTCGGCGTCGTACATGGCCACCACCAGCGGCGGGCGATCCATCGACGCGCCCAGGTGGGCCAGCTGCTGCTTGCGGTTGAAGACGAAATTTCGGGCGTGCTCCCGCGCGCGATGCGCCGCCGCGTCGGGATCGTAGAGATCTTTTTCGTGCAACGGCACCCGCCCCGTCACGCGGTGATACTTGAGGCCGACGCCGCGCCGGACGCCGTCCGCGTGCAGGTAGGGACGGATGTATTCATAGGCCGCGTCCCAGCCGAGATCGCGATAGAACTCCCGATAGACGGGATCGCCCGGATACCCGCTGTCGGCGCTCCAGACCTGGCGACCGGTCTCGTGATCGCGGGCGAAGGCCGCCGGACCGCCCGGCGTGCGCACCGGGGCGTGGATCCCGCGCGCCGGGTGAGGCCGGCCCATCTCGATGCCATGCGCGTCGACGAAGAAATATTCGATCCCCTCGCTGCTCAGGATGGCGTCGATGCCGTGGTCGAACCCGCACTCGGCCAGCCAGATGCCGCGCGGCCGGCGCCCGAACGTGCGGGCATAGGCGGCGGCGCCGGCGGCCACCTGCGCGCGGCGAGGCGCCGGGCTGCTCATCAGCGGCAGAAAGCCGTGCGTGGCGTTGCAGGCAAGGATCTCCAGCCGACCGTCGTTCTGCAGCTCGCGGAACGCGGCCAGCAGATCGCCGCCCCACCCGTCGACGAAGTCGGCCACGCTGCGAAAGCGCTCCTGATAGTGCCGCGCCAGCCGACCGAGCCGCGTGCCGGCGGCGTTGCCACGCACCTCGCTGTCGGCCAGCTCGCCCAGGCGCGCCAGGTGCCGCCGGTAACGCATCCGCAGGAGATCGTCGTCCAGCATGGCGGCCAGGGGCGGCGTGATCGACATGGTGACGCGACAGGGGATCCCTTGCTCGCGCAGCCGATAAAAAGCCTGCAGCAGCGGCACGTACGTCTCGCTGATGGCTTCGAACAGCCAGTCCTCTTCCAGAAAGTCGTCGTGCTCCGGGTGGCGCACGAACGGCAGGTGGGCGTGCAGGACCAGCGCGACGTAACCGGCGCTCACGACGATCGCTCCGGGGCCACGGAGGCCGGCACGTGACCGTCCAGCAGCCTGTCGCGGCCCGGCCACCAGGGCGGCATTCCCACGAACACCTGCAGCTTGTCGGGAAAGATGGTGGCCCAGCGATCGGCGACGTGCTGTTCATCCACGGCGCCGTCGGCCAGCAGGCGATCCAGCCACACCGGGTTCGCCTCGCCGGGCGGCACCAGCGTGTCGCGCGCGGTGAGGACCAGGTTCGACAGGCGGACCTCGGTGCCGTTGCGCCGCCTCAGCACGATCCGATAGGCATGCTCGGGCTGGGCGGGAATCCAGAACTCGCCGACGGGCGCCAGGTTGGCGGACAGGATGAACGCGTGTCCGGTGGGACGCTCCTCCAGCAACAGCGTCAGGGGACCCGGCTCGTTCGTCTCCCAGTAGGCGTACAGGCGCCGCGGCCCCTGCACCATCAGGTGCAACGATTCGCCGGGCAGGCGCGCCGGCAAGTGCGGGCCAAAGTCGACGAACAGCGCCTGATCGTCCTCGGGCGGCGGCAACGATCGCAGCCGCGGCGGCGCGGCCAGCACCTCGCGATAAAGCTGGTCATAGCCGGCGGCGCTGCGCGTCCACGAAAAATCCTGGTGCATCCCGGCGGCAATCAATGACTGCCAGGCGCGCTTTTCGGCAAAGCAATCCAGCGCCCGACGAACGGCCCCCAGCAGCGCGGGGACGGTGGGCTCGGCGAACACGAACCCGGTCTGGCCGTCGGCGACCGTGTCCCGCAGGCCGCCCACGCCGTGGACGATGGGGACTGCGCCATAGCGAAGAGCATAGAGCTGCACCAGGCCGCACGGTTCGATCCGCGACGGCACCAGCATCATGTCGACGCCGGCGTACAGGCGCCGGGCCAGGGGGCCGTCGAACCGAAGGATCGCGCGAAAATGGTCCGGGTGGGTGACCTCCAGCGCGCGCAGCGCCTGTTCAAGGCGACGCTCGCCGGTGCCCAGCACCACCACGTCGAAGCCGAGGATCATCAGCGCCGGCACTGATTGAATCAGCAGGTCGGCGCCCTTCGAGTCAGCGAGACGACCGACGAACCCCAGCAGCGGACGCGCCTTGCCCGCCGCTTTGCTCTTGCCCTTGCCGGCTGCCTCGCTGTCGGCGAAGCCCAGCTCCTGGCGCAGCGCCGCTTGATTCGTCGCCCGCCCGCCAGGGTGTTCGGCATCGAAGGGCGCGGCCAGGTTGGGATCAGCGGCGGGATTCCACGACACCACGTCGATCCCGTTGACGATCCCCAGCAGATCCCCGGCTCGATCGCGCAGCGGCCCGTCAAGACCCATCCCCAGCGTGGGGGTGCGGATCTCCTCGGCATAGCTGCGGCTGACGGTGGTGATGCGATCCGCCGACAGGATCCCGCCCTTCAAGAAATTCGCCGAGCCGAAGTGCTCCAGCCACTGCGGGTGCCAGAGATCGCGCGGCAGGCCCAGCTCGGTCAGCACGCCGGGGTCGCACTGCCCCTGATACTGCAAGTTGTGGATGGTGAGGATGGTGCGAACGTCGCGCCGCTCGGCGGGCCACTGGCCGGGCAGCTTCACCAGGGCCGGCGTCAGCGCCGCGTGCCAGTCGTGGCAGTGAATCAGCGCGGGGGCGGGAGTCATCATGGCGGCCAGGTGGCGCGCCGCCAGCTGCCAGACGCCGAAGCGAAAGGGATTGTCAGAGTAGACGTCACCGTCGGCGCCGTAGATCCCGCGCCGTTCGAACAGCGGACATTCAACCAGGTAGGTCGGCACGCCGCCCGGCGGATCGAGCGCCTCCCGGATGACCGCGCCCACGCGGCGGCGGCCGAACCCCACGTCCAGATCGACGTTCATGATGACCGGCCCGATGGGGAACTTGCGGGCGTCCGCGTACAGCGGCAGGCACAGCCGCACGTCCCACCCTTTCGCGCGCAGCACGGCCGGGAGCGAGCCGACCACGTCGCCCAGCCCGCCGGTGCTGGCCCAGGGCACCGCCTCGGCGGCCAGCCACAGCACCACCGGCGGCCCGGCGCCGGCCGGTGGCTTTTCGAACGCGCTCCCGCTGCCGCTCACGTCGCCGGCCTGTCTGCCGCGATGGCCTCGGCCGAAAATCCCAGGCGACGGGCCAGCAGCGCCAGATCGGCGGCGTGCACGCCGGCGGCGAGCTGCTGTGCCACCAGCTCCTCCACCAGGCGGCGTTCGCCGGCACCCACTGGCAGCGCCGCCGCGTCGTACAGCTCGACGGCAAAGGCCAGCGCCTCGGACCCCAGCGCGGCGGCCGGCCGCGACAGCACGTCGATCAACATGCCGGCGAACAGACGGCGCTGCGGCGTTTGATCGCCGTCTTCCAGCGTGCCCAGCGCCCGCACCGCCTCGAAGTTCTCGCGCATGACCCCCAGGTCGCCACCCTCTCGCAGCAAGAAAGGCAGAGCCGCCCGCAACAGCCCCTCGCGTTCGTCGGGGCCCAGATCCGCCAGCATGAACATCTGGTCGCCCACCTGGCATTGAAACCTCACCCCGCCCAAGATCACCGCGACGAATTCATGGTCCTCGACGACGCCGGACCTCTGTTGCCGCGCCCGCCCCTTCCCCGTCAACGTCGGGCCCAGGGTGGCCTGCCACATCTCGCTCTCCAGAAAGTGCACGTTATAGCCGGCCGAGATCGTCAGGTCGATCGGCTTGACGACTCCCTGCCCTGCCGCCCACAAAGGGTTCCAGGCCTCGTGTGAGGGAGCGCGGGCGAGAGAACCGCCGACGACCCTGCGCGACCGGGCGGCGACCAGCTGTCCCAGCGCGGAGGTGGCGATGGCCTGCGCGCCGGTGACCCGCTGGCGGACCACGCGCCGATAAACGTCGGCGCCGGTCCCCTCCTCGGGACGGTTGCTCCTGGCCTCTCCCAGGATCGCCAGCACGTCCGCGGTCAGCGTCCGCCCCGCCGCCGGGCCGCGCACCTGGGTGAACAGATCGACGGCATGTGCCCCCAGGCGAAGCACCAGCGACGACTCCAGCCCGGCGATGTCGTCGAAGAACCAGGCACAGCTGGCGTACATCAGCAGCGTCGCCCGCTGCATCTCCATCAGCAGGCGCGCCTGGTCGCGCGCATCATCGCGCCCCTGCACCAGCGCGGGCTGGCCGAACTCTGCCAGCAGCTCATCGCGCTCGCCCATCGATGCGTCGACCACGTCGCCGTAGGCGTCGCGCGCCCCCCACGGATCTTCGAACAGCGCCGACCCCGCGTCCTCGTACAGATCGGCGGCCGCATCGCGGATGCGGTCCAGCGCCGTGCGCAGCGGCGTGCGCCAGGCCTGGTTCCAGCCCAGCTCGGCGCTGCCCATGTTGCAGCCACAATCGCGGCGCCAGCGGCCCAGGCCGTGCGGACAGCTCCAGGCCGTTCCTTCTCCGTCGGGACCGTCGGCCAGGCGCGCCTCCCAGGTCGGCGGGTGCCGGGCCAGAAAGGCGGCCACGTTGGTGACCTCGATGTCCCGTCGAGGCGCCTCGATGAAACCGGCGAAGGCCAGGGCCAGATCGGCGAACTTCTTGTGGTGGCCGAACAGCTCGCCGTCGGAGGCGCACAGCACCAGGCGCTGGCCCACGACCGATGACCGCTGCGCCGACGCCTTGACCTCATCAAGGAACGTCTCGGCCCGGCTGATGGCGTCGCCGAAGGCCACCGCCCGCGACAGCGGACCGTCGAACACGGCCAGATCGATCGACCGCCCGCTGCCGTCCGGGTGCAGCCAGCGGTACGCCCGCCCGGTGTCCAGCGTCTGGCGATCGACGGTGGTCCATTTGCCGCCTGTCGCGCCTGTCGCGGCAGTCGCCGCTCCCAGCGGTCGCACCGCCGCGATCTGCTCGGGCGCCAGGATGGTGAACTTCACGCCCAGATCGATCAGCGACGCCAGCGTCTGCGGCGAAACCGCCGTCTCCGGCAGCCACAGCCCCTCCGCCTCGCGGCCAAACCGCCGGCGAAAATCGGCCAGCCCCCACAGCAGGTGCGTGCGCCGATCAGCCGGGGTCAGCAGCGGCACGATGGGATGGGCATAGGCCTGCGCCAGCGCGCCGCCGTGGCCCAGGCGGCGGCGCTGTTCGGCGTCGGCCGCCACCAGTCGGGCGTGCGTCCGACGGTCGACCCGCTCCATCCAGCGCACCAGCGTCGGCCCGAAATTGAAGGACAGCCGTTCATAGTTATTGACGATGGATCGAATGTGCCCGGCGGCGTCGTGGATGCGCGCGAAGGCGTTGGCCCGGTAACACTCGGCGTGGATGCGCGCGTTCCAGTCGTGGGCGGGCGCCGCCGACGGTTCGCGCTGCAGGTCGTCCGTCCAGGGATTCTCCCGCGGCGGCTGATAAAAGTGGCCGTGAACGACCAGGGCGATGGCAGGCGACTTCACCGTACGGGCGAACCGTATCAGAAGTTTCGCGAGCGCGTCAGCAGCGTGTCGCGGGCCTTCTGCACCACCGTCACGCCCGCTTCGCTGACCGTGTGGCGAAGGGCGTCCCGCGCCAGATCGTGGCCGATGTGATCGCCCTCGGAGACGCGCACGTTCTTGTCGATGATGGCCCGCTGGATGCGCGCGCCGCGCCCGACGTACACGTTGTCGAACAGGATCGACTCCTTGACCTCGGCCCCGGCGTCGACGAACACGTTGCGCCCCAGGACGCTGTCCTTGACGAAACCGCCGGCGATGATGCAGCCGCCCGAGATGATCGACTGCAGGGCGATACCGCGCCGGTTCTCGTCATCGAACACCAGCTTGGCCGGCGGATCGGGAAAGTTCGCGGTCATGATCGGCCAGTCCCAGTTGTAAAGGTTCAGGCTGGGAACGACGTTCTTGAGGTCCATGTTCGCGTCGTAATAGGCGTCGATGGTCCCCACGTCGCGCCAGTAGGCGTTCTCCACCTCGTCGGAGACGCCGCGGATGCGGTTGTTGCCGAAGTTGTAGGCGAAGACGCGGCCCGTCTTCAGCATCGACGGCAGGATGTCGCGCCCGAAGTCGTGGTGCGACTCCTTCTCGGCGTCAGCGCGCAGCTCCTCGACGAGCGGCCCCGGCGCGAACACGTAGTTGCCCATGGAGCCCAGGCAGTGGTCGGGATCGCCGGGGATCGTGATGGGATCCTTCTCGGGCTTCTCCTGAAACCCGACCACCCGCCCCTCGTCGTCCACCTGCACGATGCCGAACTGGTTCGCCTCCGACTTCTTGATGGGCAGGCACGCGATCGTCGCGATGGCCTTCTTCTGGAAGTGAAAGTCCGTCATCTGACGGATGTTCATCTTGTAGATGTGGTCGGCGCCGAACACGAGCACGGCGTCGCCGCGGTACTCCTCGATGAGGTGCAGGTTCTGGAACACCGAGTCGGCCGTGCCCCGGTACCAGGACTCGCCCATGCGCATCTGCGCAGGTACGACCGACACGAACGAGTCGAACATGCTGCGCGTGCCCCAGGTCCGCTGGACGTGCTCCGCCAGCGACTGCGACTTGTACTGGGTCAGCACGTAGACCGAACG
>DATLVT010000613.1:0-18375 GCA_035577105.1 Polyangia bacterium | reverse complement strand
GGGATCGATGCACGGCTATCCGCTGGAGACGGCCAAGGTGCTGATGCGCGATCTGCTGGGGCGTCTGCGGCCGACGGACTATTTCAACGTGGCGCTGTTCTCGGGCGCGGCCGAGGTGTTGAGTCCGGCGGGATCGATGCCAGCCACGCCCGAGCAGATCGCCGGCGCCGTGGCGCGCATCGAACGGCAGACGGGCGGCGGCGGAACGGAGCTGATGGGCGGCCTGGAGATGGCGTACCGCATTCCAAAGAAGCTGGCTTCGGTGTCGCGCACGGTGGTGGTGGTGACCGACGGATTCGTCGGCGTGGAGGCGCAGGCGTTTCGGTTCATTCGCGAACACCTATCGGAGGCCAACCTGTTCGCGTTCGGCATCGGCACCGGCGTCAACCGCGGCTTGATCGAAGGGATGGCCCGCGCCGGCCAGGGCGAGCCGTTCGTGGTGCTGCGTCCGGAGAAGGCGGCCGAGGCGGCGCACAAGCTGGGCGCCTATGTCGAGCAGCCGGTGCTGACCAACGTCAAGGTGCACTTTGCCGGCTTCGACGCCTACGACGTGGCCCCGCAGCAGTTGCCGGATCTGATGGCGCGGCGGCCGCTGATTCTTTTCGGCAAGTATCGCGGCACGGCGGGCGGCCAGATCGAGATCACCGGTTCGGGCGGCGCCGGCTGGCGATACGAGAAGGTCGAGGTCCGGGCGTCGGACGTTCGCCCGCAGAACGCGGCCCTGCGCTGGCTGTGGGCGCGGCGCTGGGTGGAGACGCTGGATGACGAACGGGCCATGGGCGCGGGGCAGCCGGCCGAAGACGCCATCACCACGCTGGGCCTCGACTATCACCTGCTTACGGCGTTCACGTCGTTCGTGGCCGTCGATTCGCAGGTGGTCAACGCCGGCGGGCAGGGCAGCACCGTGCGCCAGCCGTTGCCGCTGCCGGAAGGCGTCTCGAACCTGGCCGTGACCGCAGCGATGGGATCGGCAGGGATCGCCCCACACAGTTATTTCCAGAAGAGCGCGAGGGGAGCGGTCCGGGAGGAATCGTCGGTGATGAATCTGGCACAAGCGCCGGCGCCGGCCGCGGCGACACCGCCGATGCCACCCTCGATGCGCGCGCCGAGGCCCGGCAAGCGCGCCGTCTCGGACGATCCGCTGGAAGGGGCCGGCGTCGAAGCAGAACCGTCGGGTCTGGTCGTGACGGTCGCCGGGACAACGTCGGTCGGTCCGACGGGGGCGCTGTTGACGGCGGTGCGGGCGGCCTTGCAGCGACAGTCAGCGGGCACGGCGGCGTGCGGTGGAACGGGCGGATCCGGCACGCCGGTCCGGCTGCGGCTGAGTATCGACGCTGGCGGCCACGTGCGCATCCTGGCCGTGGTCGGGGCGAACAGCGCCCTGGAGAGCTGCCTGCGGGCGCGACTGGCCGGACTGTTGTCGGCGACGACCGCCCTGGGGAAGATGCCGGGTCTGGTCGAGCTGACGATCAGCGCGCGCTAGCCAGGACGCCAGGAAGGCGCCCCCGGGCCCGGCCGGTCACTTTCTCGTTGCCGGGATCGGCCGCTCGGGTGTTTAGAGCGGTGATGATGAAACGAACACGACGGGTGTCCTGGGGATTTGTGGCGCCTGCCCTGCCGATGGCGCTCTTGCTGGCCACGGGCGAGGCCCGGGCCGACTACAACATCAAGGCCACCGAGGCGGCGAACTTCACCTTCGTCGAAGACGCCAGGTGCAACCTCGCCGAGGCGATCGACTCGGTCAACATGGGGAAGACCACCAATGGGTCGGGTCTGCACGGGTGCGTCAACGTCGGGGGCGGCAAGAAGATCGTCCTCGAGGGGACGGGCGCCCACTACACCGTCGGCGTCGATGGCGTCGGCATCGCGGTGACGGGCGTGGAGATCACGTCCAATTTCGCCAACAAGGACTTCGTCGAGGCAGCCGCCGATCAGCGGGTGATCCTGGTGCAAGCCGGGGCCAGCCTCACCCTGACCGGCATCACCATCCAGCGCATCGGATCGTTCAACGCCCAGATCATCAAGAACCAGGGAAGCCTGACCGTGAACAACTGCGTGATCCAGGGCGGCGACACCCCGCTGCCAGGCGGCGGCATCTACAACACCGGCAATCTCACAATGTCGGGATCGAAGGTGCAGAACAACAAGACCGGCAAGAACGGCGGTGGCATCTACACCACGGGGCCGAACGGGATAAACCTGAACAACACCACGGTGTCCAGCAACACGTCGGCGTTCAGCGGCGCCGGTATCTACGGCAGCGTCAGTCCGATCTCGCTGGTGCAGTGCACGGTGAGCGGCAACAAGTCGGCGACGAACGCCGGCGGCATCTTCATCGACGAGAGCACCCTGTCCATGGACCGGACCACCATCCAGTCCAACACGGCGGGCAAGGATGGCGGCGCCATCTACAATTATCTCGGCACCCTCACGATGTCCGGCGGCAAGGTGACGGGCACGCACACCGCGGTCAACGGGGGCGGCCTCTACAACCTTGATGGCGATGTGACCTTGACCAGCGCCACCATCGAGGGCGCCTCGGCCTCGGCCGATGGCGGCGGCATCTACACCACGGGCACCAAGGCCCTGAACCTGTCCAGGAGCACGGTGCAGAACAACAAGGCCAGCGGCAACGGCGGCGGCATCTACAACGCGGCCGTGCTCGGCATCTACTTCGAATTCAGCACCATCTCCAACAACACGGCCACGCTGAAAGGCGGCGGCATCTACAGCTCTGGCCGCTGCTACGGAACAATGTCCACCATCAGCACCAACACCGCCTCGGACGTCGGCGGCGGAATCTATTCCGTCCAGGGCGACAACTCTTATCTGGAACTGGGCTGGACCACCGTCGGTTACAACCATGGCCTACACGGCGCGGGCGTGTACGTCGACGGGCACGCCAACACCTTCACCCGGTCCTCGATCGTCGCCAAGAACTTCCTGCCGAATGGCACGCCCCAGGACTACACCGGCAACCCGCACGGCGAAGACGGGCTGGACCTCAGGTACCGCAACGTCTTCGGCACCTTTGATGGCATCACCCCCTGGAAACCAGAAGATCTCAAGACGGTGAATATTCTGGCCAACAGCAACATCCTGCCCCTGGCCAGCAACGGCGGGCCGACCAAGACGCACGAGATTCCGACCAACAGCACGGCCCTGCACGCGTTTACCGGCGGCACGGGTTGGACCTGCCCGGCGACCGATCAGCGTGGCCTGCCCCGCCCCGCCCCCGTCGGCACCGTCTGCGATCTCGGCTCGTACGAGCGGCAGTAGCGTTTCGCGCCAGAGCCTCCCATCTTTTTTTTGTGCAGGCGCGCAACCGGCGCAACGGCTGGTCGATAAGGCAGGGTCGACCCCAGGAGTACTTGTGCCGATCAACCGTATGCAGGTGGCGAAGTCGTTTCGGAATCCGCGGCTGGTGGGAGCCCTGTTGCTCACGCTGGTGTTTCTGGCGGTGTTCGTGGTGCTGCGACGGTCGGCCCAGGCGCGGGGCGAAGCCGACGAGAGCCTGTACCGCTGTCACCTCGACGAAGATTCCGCGTGCATGGTGGTGCGGCAGACGGCGCGGGGGCTGGTGGTGGTTTCTTATCGACCGCCCGGGCGCGCCGACGCGGCCCAGAACTGGTCGGTGGTGGTCAACGATTCTGGCGGCGGCTCACACACGGTGGGCGCCGGGACCGTCTACGTCGTGCCCACCAGCACGCCCTCGGCGAAGGCCGTGTTCGAGACCTCGCCACCACCCTTGCCGGTGCCGCGTCTGCCGACGTCCGGGGCGGTGTCTTCGAATGCGGCGCCCATCGTCGAGTGAGGCCGATGGGCTGTTGCCGACGGCGCAGCGTCGTTAGACTATGCCGTCGTGGCAAGACGGAAATGGATGGCCGCGCCGGTTGGCGGCTGTGTTTGCGCGCTCCTGATTGCTTCGACGACGGCCAGCGCGGATCCGTTCGTCGACTTCCGGGGCGAGGCCCCGGGGACCGTGCACCGCATTCGCGTCGAGGATCTTCCCCCGCCCGGCGCCACGCCGTCGGCTGACAACGGTCCTCACCTCATCAAGCGGCCCAAGGATGCCTGGCCGCAGGCCCCGGCCGGATTCAAGGTCCAGCTTTACGCGCAAGGGATGTCGAACCCGCGCCTCGTTCGCACGGCGCCGAACGGTGACGTCTTCGTGACGGAGAGTCGGACTGGAACCGTGCAGGTTTTCCGCGGACTGCGCGCCGACGGCCGCGCCGAACACAGCGAGACGTTCGCCACCGGGTTGCGCCGGCCGTTCGGGCTGGCGTTCTATCCGCCCACCGGCCAGCCGCAGTGGCTTTACGTCGCCAACACGGACGCGGTGGTCCGGTTCGTGTACCGCACCGGCGATCAGCGGGCGCGCAGCCCGGCCCAGACGGTGGCGCCGCTGCCGGGCGGCGGTCTGCTGCGCGGGGGCGGGCACTGGACGCGCGACGTGGCGTTCTCGCTGGACGGCAAGAAGATGTTCGTGTCGGTGGGATCGCGCTCGAACAACGACGACACCGACGGCAACGCGGCCGAGCGCGAGCGCGCCGACATTCTGGAGTTCAATCCCGACGGCACCGGCCAGCGGATCTATGCCAGCGGGATCCGGAACGCCGTGGGGATCGCGGTGCACCCGCGCAGCGGCGAGCTGTGGGTGTCGGTCAACGAACGCGACGAGCTGGGCGACAACCTGGTGCCCGACTACATCACCCACGTCAAGGAGGGCGGGTTCTATGGCTGGCCCTGGTTTTACATCGGCGATCACCAGGACCCCAGCCACCGCGGCAAGCACCCGGAGCTGCGGGCCCAGGTGATCGTTCCCGACGTGTTGCTGCAGCCGCACGTCGCCTCGCTGCAGATGACGTTCTATGAAGGAAAGCAGTTCCCTGAGCCATATCGCGGCGACGTCTTCGCCGCCCACCACGGCTCGTGGAATCGTTCGGTGCGGACCGGCTACTCGGTGGTGCGGGTTCCGCTGCAAAAAACAACGCGGGCCAGCGGCGAATACGAGGATTTCCTGACCGGCTTTGTCACCCGGGGCGGCGACGTGTGGGGGCGGCCAGTCGGCGTGACGGTGGCGGCGGACGGCGCGTTGCTGGTCACCGACGACGGCGGCAACTGCATCTGGCGCGTCAGCTACGACGGTCGCTGACCGGGCGTCGTCGCCGTCGGGTGCGCGTGGTGGCCGTGCCCAGGATGACGAAAAAGACGACGGCAAGGACGTCGCCCGCGGCCCGCTGATTGACACCGCCGCCCCGCGCGGCCGCTGCGCTGCAGCCGCAGCCGCCACCGGCGTCAAACCCCGAGCCGCCCGCGACCTCGCCGCCGCCGAAGCTCCCGCCGGCGCCGGACCCGTCGCCAGTACCGAAGCCGCCAAAGCCACCGCCACCGCTGCCGCCCGCCGCGCCGTCCGCTGCGCCGTCGGACAGGCCATCGCCGTCGCCGTCAGCCGGGCGCCCGTCGCCGGGGCTGGCGTCGGCGGCGTCGGTGGATGCGCCGCCGGGAAGCTCGTAGGCGCCGATGTCGATGACGCCGACGACAGGCCGGGCTTCGCTCATCAGCGGGTGGACGTACTGAAACAGCGGCGCCAGCGAGACGCCGCCCACGCTCATGCCGGGATCGCTCCCCGCGTTCACGCACGGCGATCCAGCGCGCAGGTGATAATCAAATCCCGTCCGATCCACCAGCTGCGGATCGAGCCCGGTATAGTCGGTGCTGAGGTCGGCCTCCGGTTGGGTGATCACCGTGGCCATGCCGAGAAAAATATTGTCGCGCACGATCGCGCGGGAGGCGCCCGCCGCCATCTGCAGGAACGTTCCCCCCTTCATGTCGTTCACGAAGGTGTTCCCGACGACGTAAAGGTCAGAGCCGCCGTTGCTGATCCCCTCGGCGCCGTAGGCGACGATGGTCGGATTGTCGGTGTGCAGGCCCTGCTGGATCAGGTTGCCGATGAGGAACGTGGTGCCGCCGTTCGAGACGTCGACGGAGTAGCTGCTGGTGCCGTCGATCTCGTCCATGATGCGGTTGTAAAGGATGTGGTTTTCGTTGGCCCGCGTCTTGACGTTGTGGCCGATCTTGGCGTGGTGGGTATAGCTGAACTGCAGGGTGAACTTGCGCACCTTGCCGATGTACATGTTGTGCGAGAAGCCGTCGCCAAAGCCGTTGTGGCCGAACTCGGAGCGTTCGATCAGGACGTCGCTGGCGGTGTTGGGGCTGACCAGGATGCCGTCGTCATTGTCGTGAAAGAAGCAGTTGCGGATGGTGAGGTTGGTCCCCTCCTGCCGGATGCCGGCGCCGTTCTGATCGACGACGGTGGCACCGGACAGCTCGACGTTCTCGACGGTGGTGTTGTTGCCGGTGATGACCCAGGTTCCCTTGCCGCCCGCGTTCTTCCCGGCGGCGTCAATGTGGGCGCGTCCACCACCCACGCCCCGGATGGTGAGGTTGTTCTTGCCGATGGAGCAAACGTCGCCGGCATAGCTGCCGGCGGCGTCGATCTGGACGGTGTCCCCGTCGGAGGCGGCGGCGAAGGCGGCGCAGGGGGCGGCGTACATCTTCCCGGGGCCGACGGCCAGTGACGCCGCCTGCGCAGCCGGGACGCCGGACCCAACCCCGAGGCCCGTCATCAGCGTGGCAGCCGCCAAGGATAGGGCTAGACGCATGGAGACCACCATCGGCAGGTGGCCGGTGAAAGCAAAGGTCCAACCGGTTCGGGGCCTGATTTTTTGTGTGGCCCGGGGGGCCAGGGGCGGGGCAGATCGCGCCGCCAGGCCGGAGCGTCTCGACGGTGTTTACCTGGTGAAAGACGAAATCGGCCGTGCCATAAAGCACGCTGATGCCGGCCGGATCCAACGTGGCATACGTGGCCGCTGGGGTCTGTTTGGGGGTGCTGGCCGGGATTTCGATGGCATCTTGCAGACGAGCCGCGCCGTCGGTGGCGAACGAGGTTTCCTTGAACGACGTCGCCGCTGTGGTCGGGACCGTGGTTGACGGAAACGTCGATGACAGCCGGCAGGCGCTACTCAACCGACCGGCGCCGCCCGACGTGGCCAATCCGCCCGCGGACGCGCAGGCGACGCTCAGCGGCCTGCGCACGCGGGTCCTGCAGGCGGGGAGCGGCCAGCGGCGTCCCACCAAGGATGACTTTGTCGAGGTGGCCTACGCCGGCTGGACGCGCGGCGGGCGATTCTTTGAGGGGACGGGCGATGGCGAGAGCATCCGGTTCGATCGAACGAAGCTGGTTCCGGGACTGGACGAAGGGATCGGCCTGATGGTCGAAGGGGAGAGACGCCGCTTCTGGGTCCCCTACGCGCTGGCCTACGCCACCCAGCCCCATCACGTGAACGCACCGTCCGAAGACATGACCTTCGATGTCGAGCTGCTGCGCATCGTCCCCGTTCCGCCCGTTCCCCAGGACGTGGCCCGCGCGCCCCGGAGCGCCGTCAGGAAAAAATCGGGGCTGGTCTATCGTTATCTGAAGCACGGCGACGGCACCACGCACCCGGCGTCGGCGCCTGATGCGCGGTTGAGCATGCAATGGTCGATGTGGACGCCCCAGGGTCGGCGCATCTTCACCTCGTTGCTGGTGAAGGACGTCGCGCAGGTGGCCCTGAGCGCTCTGACGCCGGGGATGCAGGAGGCGGCCCGGTTGATGGTGCCAGGAGACAAGCTGCGCGTGTGGCTGCCCGGCAGGCTGGGCTACGGCGAGCCGATCCCCGGCCAGGACCAGCTGCCCTTCGCGCCGCAACTGGGTCCCCTGATCGTCGACATGGAGCTGTTCGGCGATCGGTGACGGGCGCGCGCCTGCTGGCTACGGTTCCTTCAACGAGAAGTGCACGCAGAAGTTACGTTCGTCGTGTCGATAGGCCAGCTTCACCTTGCCGCTGGGGTTGGGCCAGGGTGCCGACAGCGTCAGCCGATCGTCGGATTCGTGGCGGGTGACGATGGTGTCGGGCGGGACGTCGGTGCCGCTGACGATGTCCCAGCCGGCGCGGCGGATGAACCCACCGGCGGCGGCGCTGGTCACGGCTGTTGAACCCTGCGTCACCTGGGTGTCGATCATCTCGGCGTCGTGGCCGACGAAGTCGTCGGAGTCGCGCAGCAGCCCGCGCATGCCCAGGGCGGTCCCGCCCTGCGTGCCCCCGCCGTCCTGGGTGATGGCATAGGCGACGGTGACCTTGTCGGTGGCGCCCGGATCTTGCGCCAGGGTGAGGACGACGCTGGCGCCCTGAATCTCGGCCGAGGCGATCTTCAGGCGACCACGGCTGTCCGACACCTCGAAGCCTTTGCCGGCGGCCCATTCGTTGTTCAGC
The DNA here is from genome assembly GCA_035577105.1 of Polyangia bacterium. GTDB lineage: Bacteria > Myxococcota_A > Polyangia > Fen-1088 > Fen-1088 > DATKEU01. Next base: position 10,060 of record DATLVT010000613.1, on the reverse strand, counting down.
TGCTGGTGGGGCGGCGAGACGTGGGCGTCCCAGACCAGCGGCGGATCGGGAACATGAAAATCCACGGTGATGGTGGCGCCGGTCCGGCTGACCTTGGTCGGCTGCAGCGGCTGCCAGGCCACCTTCTTGTTGACGATGAGGTCGAAGACCTCCGCGTATTTTTGTCCCATCCGCACGTAACCGGGGGCCGGCATGTGCTGGTTGTCGGCCAGATATTGATACTGGTACTTGGGTCCGGTGCAGACGATCTGGCCGGGGTGATTGACGCCGGCTTGCCAGACCTGCACGGCGGAGCCCGCGGCGCCGGAGGCCACGCTGCTCTGCTGCGAAAGCAGCATCACCAGGTCTTCCGTCTGGCCGGTGATCGCCTTGACGTCGGCGTTGTAGTCCTGCCACAGCTGGTAGAGGCCGGCGCCGTAGCCGGCGTTGCTGGCGTCGCATTCGCCGTGGGTCATGATGATCCCGCCCACGCCGTAGGTCTTGCCCGCCTTGCCGGCCAGCATTTTCCAGACGCGTGTCTCGTTGATGCTGGCCGGGTAGGCGCGCATGCCGCCCGCCTTGTTGATGCTGGCCAGGCAGCGCCCGCTCCAGCCGACCTCGGTGTGCACCGACACGTAATCACCCAGGCCGCGCGCCGCCCAGACGCTGGATAATGTGCTGGCCATGCCCGAGTGAGGCGTCTCCGCTTCGATGTTGTTCGGATACTGCCCGTCGCTGTAGCCGGGGCCCGAGCCGGGACCGCGCGCGCGGATCGGTTCGGTCAAGGGAACGGCTGCCCACTGCGGCATGCCGGTCGTCGGACCGATCGGGTACTTGGGATCGGGGCCGCTGTCGACCAGCTTGAGGTTCTTGAATGGCTGGGTGGTGCTGAGATTGCCGGCCGGTCCGCCGCCCACTTCCAGACTCTGTCCGGTGCCGATGACGCCGATCCAGTCGTAGGGCGCCCTGACCGGCCCGGTTTCGGGAGCCGCTGCTTCGGCGACCGTGTCGAGCGGCGGCCCGGCGCTGTCGAAGGGCCCGGGGGCGAGGGCGCCGCCGGGCGGCGCGCCGAGGTCAGTCGTCGTGGCTGGAACGTCTGACGGACCTGCCGCATCGGGCACCTGCCCATCGGGCGAGCCCGACGGCTCCAGGTTACCGCCGCTGCCGCAAGCCAACGCGAAGCACAGAAGCAGCGCGCCGCTCAGGCCGGCGCGCGTCGGGGGACGCGGGGACACCATGACATTATCAAGTAGCCGGAGGGCGCCGAAATGGTTCAGTGGCCCATCCTCCAACGGGAATGGCCATCCTGGTAATATCACCGCCGCATGAGCCATCCCCCCCTCGGTGGCCGGTGGTACCTGGTGGCGGTCTGGGTGCCGGCGGTCTGGGCCGTCGTCGTCATTCCAGCGACCGAGCCTGTGTTCGCCGCGGCCAAGACGGCCGCGGCGGCGACAAAGCCTTCGCCCGCGGCTACGTCGGCGCGTGCGGCGCTGGCCGATCTGGGCGCGGGGTTCTCCGCCTACCGAAGCGGCGCGTACACCAGCGCGGCGCGCATCTTGACCGGCGCGGTGGGCAAGGGGCTGCGCAACGAGGACTGGGCGCTGTTCCTGCTGGGTGAGAGCCGCTTTTATGACGGAGATTTCCCCACGGCGCGGGCGGCGTTTGAAAAGGTGGTGAGCGGGCGGGCGGGGGGCGGTCGGCCGGCGCAGATGGCGCCCTGGCGAGTGGCCGATTGCCTGTGGATGGAAGGCGAGCGGGCGCGCGCCGCGCAGGCGTACGCCAAGCTGGTCCGCGGCGCGGGACCCTGGGGCGACGCCGCCCTGGCCCGGTTTCGCATGACGGAGATCGTGGCCGCGAAAAATCCCGTCGAGGCGCGGCGGCAGTGGCTGGCCATCGCGCGCGAGTATCCCGCCCACCCGCTGGCGGACGAGGCGCTGCGCCGATCGGCGGCGGCAACACCTGCGCCGGCATCCGCGTCCGCTTCCGCGCCCGCCCCGTCGACAGCGCCCGGGCCGGCGGCCGCCGCGTCTGTAATCGCGCCCCAGGAGCGGCTCAAGCGTGCCGAGACGCTGAGCCGCGATCGACACTGGAGCGAGGCGCTGGACGAGCTGGGGCGTCTGCCCGCCGAGCTGGCGCCGGAGCTGGCGGCCGAGCGCGACTTTCAGATCGGCGAGACCAAGTTCCACATGCGGCGCGATTATGGCAAGGCGGCCGAGCTGCTGCTGGCGGTGGCGCCGCGCCTGACGGGCGACAAGGCGGCCACGGCGGCCTTTCACGGCGCGCGGGCCCTGTCGCGGATCGATCGTGACGACGACGCCATCGCCGGTTACCACCGGGTCATCGTCACCTACCCGCATTCGCGCTTTGCCGCCGAGGCGCAGTACCTGTCGGGGTGGCTGGAGTTCAACCGCGGCCGCTTTCGCGAGAGCCTGCCGGCCCTGCAGGCCACGCTGGATCATTTCGGGGGCAGCCCGTTCGCCGACGATGCCGCCTGGCACCTGGCCTTCGCGCACTATCTGCTGGGGGACACCGCCGCCGCGCTGGCCGGATTGTCTCGTTATGCGGCGATCCCCAGCAAGGACATGCCGGCCGAGGATCGCTCGGCGCGCGTCGCCTACTGGCGGGCGCGCGTCGCGGAAAAACTGGGGCACGCCGACGAGGCCCGCGCCACCTATCACCAGCTGGTGCGGCGGGCGCCGTTTTCGTTCTACGGTTTGCTGGGGCGGGCGCGGCTGAAGGCCGGCGGTGAGCAGGTGTCATTCGACCTGCCGCCGTCCCCCGCGCACGGCGACGACGTTCGGGGCGCCCCGGCGGCGCTCGCGCCACCAGAGCTGGGGCGGGCGCGCGAGCTGCTGGAGGCCGGCATGACCGTCGAGGCTGGCTGGGAAGCGGAGCGCAGCGAGAAGGATGTCATCAAGCGCCTGGGAGCGACCACTGGCCTGGCGGTGATGCTGGACGTCTACCGGCGGGCCGAGGATTTCCACCGCGCCTATCAGCTGGCGGAGAGCCGCGCCGGCGACGCGCTGGCGACCGACCCGCATGGCTCGTCACGGCTGTTCTGGGAGGCGGCCTACCCGCGCGCCTTCGCCACGCTGGTGGACAAGCTGGGGCCGGGGTCGGGCAACCCCGATCTGTTTCTGTACGCGATCATGCGCAAGGAATCGGGCTTCTCGCCGGACGATGTGTCGTACGCCGACGCGCGCGGCCTGTTGCAGATGATCCCCCCCACCAGCGCGCGCGTGGCGTCGTCGGTGGGCGATCCCTTTTTTCCCGATCAGCTCTTCGAACCGGAGACCAACGTCCGCCTGGGGGCGGCCTACATCGGCGCGCTTTACCGAAAATTTGGCGGGCAGGTGCCGCTGGCGGCCGGCGCCTACAACGCCGGGCCCAAGGCCATGACCCGCTGGTGCGATCAACACGCCGGCCACCCCACGGATGAATTCGTCGAGATGATCGCCTTCGCCCAGACGCGCGAGTACGTCAAACGGGTCTCGGGCATCTACGCCCGCTATCGATTCCTTTACGGCCCGACGCCGTACGAGCTGCCCCTGACCCTGGACCTGCACTACCGCGCCGACGGGCCCGACTATTGATCCCGCTGCTATACTGGGGCATGGCCAAGTTTCGCGGCACGATCCGGAAGAACGATCTGGAAGGCGGGTTCTGGCAGCTGGTGGGCGATGACGGCATCTCCTATGTGCTGGAAGGCGCGCTGAAAGGCATCGACGTCGACGGGATGCGCGTGGAGATCGACGGCGCCGTCGATCGCAACGTGATGTCGTTCGCCATGGCGGGTCCTACGCTGAAGGTGAAGTCGGGCAAGAAGGCCTGAGCGCGACTCCTCTCGGATCAGATCGAATTCAGAACTTCCAGGCGCACCGGCACTGAACCGGCGCGCATCATGTCCAGGCGGCGCGCAGCGGCTTCCGAGAGGTCGATGATGTGGCCGCCGCCGCAGCCGCAGCGATCGTTGATGCGCACGTCGACGGAGGCGCCGCCCGGGCGGCTGACCCGCACCCGGGTGCCGAAGGGCAGGTCGGGGTGGGCGGCCGTCAACGCCTTGGGATCGTAACGCTCGCCGGAGGCGGTGCGGTGGCCGGCCAGCGAATGCGCGTAATAGCTGGCCTTGCCGGTCTGCACGCTGCCCGGCGTGGCCGGCGCGCGGCGACCGGCGGTGGCGCAGCCGGCGGTCGCCAGGATCAAGGCGACCGCCGCCGCGCCGGCCAGCGACCAGCGCCGGCGTTCGCGCCGGTCAGGTCGGCGGATCGCCGTCACCCCGCGGTCCGCCGGCGCCGCCGCTGCCAGAGCCGGAAGCCGGTCCATCGTCGAGGAGCGCGCCGCCAGCGCTCTGGTCGGCCGCCGCGGCGGCGGCGTGCTTGTCGCTGCGGCTCTCGATGACGCCGATGCCGTATTTCTCCAGCTTGTAGTAAAGCGCGCTGGTCTTGATGCCCAGCAGGCGCGCCGTCTCCGTTTTGACGCCGCCCGATTTGTCGTAGGCCTTCTGGATCAGCTGGCGTTCCAGATCCTCCAGGATTTCCGGCAAGGTCATCTCGCCGGTGGGGACGGCCAGCGTTCCTTCGCTTGCTCCGCCGCGCAGCTGGCCGGGCAGGGCGGCGACGTTGATCTTGTCTCCCTCGGCGAAGACCAGCGCCTGTTCGATGACGTTCTCCAGCTCGCGCACGTTGCCGGGCCAGTTGTAAAGGCACAGCCGCGCCAGCGCGGCGTCGTCGACGCCGATGATCGACGGGTTGGTGCGCTTGCCCAGCTTCTCGACGAAGTGCGTGACCAGGCGCGGGATGTCTTCCTTGCGCTCCCGCAACGGCGGCACGTGGCAGGGGACGACGTGCAGGCGGTAGAAGAGATCCTCGCGAAAGCGTCCCGCCTCGACCTCGGCCTTGATGTCGCGGTGGGTGGCCGAGATGACGCGCACGTCGACGTGCACGGTCTCCTCGCCCCCCACGCGTTCGAACTCGCGCTCTTGCAACACGCGCAGCAGCTTCAGCTGCAATCCCGGGGTGACGTCGCCGATCTCGTCGAGGAACAGCGTCCCCTTGTCGGCCAGCTCGAACCGCCCCAGCTTGCGCTTGATGGCGCCGGTGAAGGCCCCCTTCTCGTGGCCGAACAGCTCGCTCTCCAGCAAGGTCTCGGTCAGCGCGCCGCAGTTCACCTTGACGAACGGCCCCTCGGCGCGGCGCGAGCGCCGATGGATGGCGCGCGCCACCAGCTCCTTGCCGGTTCCCGATTCGCCGTGGATATAGACGGAGGCGTCGGTGGGGGCCACCTTGTCGATGATCTGGAAGACGGCGCGGATGGACGCCGTTTCGCCCACGATCTCGGTGAAGCCGTAAGGCGCGGCGGCGTCGGCGCGCAGGGCCGCCGATTCGGCCTCGGCCCGTTCGCGCGCCTGCCGCTCCTTGCCCAGCTCCAGGGCGCGTTCCACCTTCAGCCGCACCACCTCGGGGGCGAACGGCTTTTGCAGAAAATCAAAGGCGCCCAGGCGCATCACCTCGACCGCGGTCTCCACCGTGCCGAAGGCGGTCACCACCATCACCGGGCAGGCGGGATCGATCTCGCGCACGCCCTTGACCACCTCGATGCCGCCGGTGCCTTCCATCTTGAGGTCGGTCATCACGAAGTCGGCGCCGCGGCGCCGAAATTGGACCAGCCCGTCGGCGCCCGATGCCGCCACCATCGCTTCGTGCCCCATGCGCCGCACGGTGGCGGCCAGCCCCTCGCGCATGGTTTCGTTGTCGTCGATTATTAAGATACGAGCCATGAAAGAGGTTCAGGATAGCCTATTGGACAGGTCTTCATGACCGCAAACAACGAACGATTGGCCCGCACCATCGATCACGCGCTGTCGCTGGTCAGACGCGAAATTCGCGCCATGCCTGGCTATACGCCCGGCGAGCAGGTGCCCGGCGCCATCAAGCTGAACACCAATGAATGCGCCTATCCGCCCTCGCCGCGGGTGATGGAGACGCTGGGGCGCATCGCCGACAACTCGCTGCGCCTGTACCCCGATCCGGTCAGCCGCAAGCTGCGCGAGGCGGCGGCGGCGCGATACGGCGTGTCGCCCGAACAGGTGCTGGCCGGCAACGGGTCGGACGATTGCCTGACCATCCTTTACCGGGCGTTTCTGGCGCCCGGCGATCGGGTGATCTGCCCGTGGCCGACCTACGGTCTTTACGACACGCTGGCCACGCTGCAGGGCGCGGCCATGACCACCACGCCCTTTGCTTTCAGCGAGGACGAACGGCGCTGGCTGCTGCCCCCGCCGCTGGCCGGGGATCCGGCAAAGCTGATCCTGATCGCCAACCCGAACAACCCATCGGCGACGCTGATCCCCGTCGACGAATTGCGCCGGCTGGCGGACCAGACGTCCGGAATCCTGGTGGTCGACGAGGCGTACATCGACTTTGCCGCCGGTCAGGCCAGCATCTTGCCCTGGCTGGATCAGCACCCCAACGTCATCGTGCTGCGCACGTTCTCGAAGAGCTTCAGCCTGGCCGGGGCGCGTCTGGGCCTGCTGTTCGCGGCGCCGCCGCTGGTGGCGCAGCTGAACAAGGTGAAGGACAGTTACAACGTCAACGTCCTCACCCAGGCCCTGGGCACCGTGGCCCTGGAAGATCGCGCGTACCACGAGGACGTGGTGCGACGGACGGTGGCCGAGCGGTTGCGCCTGGAGGACGCCCTGCGCGCGCTGAACCTGCGCTGGCCCGAATCGGAGGCCAACTTCCTGCTGGTCGACGTGGGCGACGAAGCGGAGGCGACGTACCGGGCGCTGAAGCGCGAGGGGATCCTGGTCCGCTGGTGGGACACGCCCGAGCTGGCGACGCGCCTGCGCATCACCGTCGGGAAGCCGGAGGAGAACGATCGCCTGATCGCCGCCCTGCAGCTGCTGCGCGGGGCGCCGGGGACCTAGATTGGATCTGCGCAGGTCGCCGCTGTTGCTGGCCGCGGCGCTGGTCGGTGCCTGCTGAAGCGGCGGTGGCGGCAGCGCGGCCGTCGACGCCGACAGCGACGGCGGTGCTGACAGTGACGGCGGCGCCGACGGCGGTTTTGCGGGTGACGGCGCGGCGGCGCTGCGCGCGCAACCCGGGCTGGCGCGCTATGCGCTGGTGGGCGAGGACGTGGTGCTGGACGGCTCTGCCTCCGTGGGGGCGCAGCGCTATCAGTGGTACTTCGGCGACGGGCGGGGCTGGGCTGCCCCGCGACCCGGCGCCGTCGACCACGTCACCTACGATCAGCCGGGGCGATACCAGGCGGTGCTGACCGTGTTCGACGACGCCGGCAACCGCACCGCCGCCGGCGTGATCATCAGCGTCACCTTTCCCGCCGTCGACGTCGGCGCTCCCAGCAGCACGCTGGCGGCCTTGCCGGGCGGCGGCGCGGTCGCCGTCAGCGCCGACGCCGATCAGCTGATCGTGCTCGGCCGCGATGCCGGCGATGCGTTCTCTGTCGTCAGGCGCGTCGACACCTGCCACCGCCCGCGCACGGTGGCGGTCTGGCAAGGGTTCCTGGTGACGGCCTGCCAGGCGGTCGATCGACTGGGCTTCTACCCCGTGGACGGCGGCGGTTCGCCCATCGAGCTGCCCTTGCCGTACGGATCGGCGCCGTTCGGTGTGGCGGCCCTTGGTGATGCGGCGTTTGTGTCGCTGCAGGGGACGGCGACGCTGGCGGAGATCCGGTTGCAGGACGGCGCGCCGGTCGTGCACGCCACCTACGGCGCCGTGGAAGACGCGCGCGGCGTGGCGCCGCTGCCCGACGGCTCGGTGGCCATCACGCGCTGGCGCTCGCCCGACTATCACGCCGAGGTCGGCCTCTTCGATCCCGCCACCGGCAAGAGCGCGCTGGTCCCGCTGGCCCTGGATCATCGCGACGCCACCGCCGCGGCCATCGGCGGGATACCGACCTACCTGGGACAGATCGCCGTGTCGCCGACGGGGCGCGAGGCGGTGGTGCCGTCGCTGATGGCCAACTTTGGGCAGGGCAGCTTTCTGACCGGCGCGCCCCTGACCTTCGACAGCACGGTGCGGGCGGCCCTGTCACGGGTCGACCTGGTGAAGAAGCAGGAAATGTCCCCGGGGCGGATCCAGTTCCCCGGGGCCGGGCTGGCGGTGGCCGCGGCGTTCTCCAGCCGCGGCGATTACGCGTATGTGGTGATGCCGGGCAACCGAATGGTGGTGACGGTCGATCTGCTGACGGGATCGGCGGCCGGCTCCTTCGTCGACGCCGGCCTGGCCCCCGACGGCGCGCTGGTGACCGCGGACGATCGGTTTCTGCTGGTCAATGCCCCGCTGTCGCGCGAGCTGGTGGTTTACGCGCTGGCCTCGGTCGCCGACCAGGCGGGCGCGGCGGCCTTGCCGGCGGCGGCCCCGGCGGCGCCGGTGGCGCGGGTGCCGCTGCTGCTGGCTGAACCGCTGGAGGCGACGGTGTTGCGCGGCGCCCAGCTGTTCAACGACGCGGCCGATCCGCGCCTGGCGAAAGACGGCTATCTGGCCTGCGCCCATTGCCATCTGGACGGCGACGCTGACCAGCGGGTCTGGGATTTTTCGGATCGGGGCGAAGGGCTGCGCAACACCCTGTCGCTGCGCGGCCGCGCCGGCACCGGCGACGGCCCGCTGAACTGGAGCGCGAACAGCGACGAGGTGCAGGACGTCGAGGGGGACATTCGCCAGGCGTGCGGCGGGGCCGGATTGATGACCGACGACGATCTCGCCATCGGCACGCGCCGCCAGCCGCTGGGCGATGCCAAGGGCGGCGTCAGCGCCGACCTGGACGCGCTGGCCGCCTACGTCGCCTCGCTGCGCGACCAGCCGCGCAGCCCGTACCGGACCGCCGACGGCACACTGGGCGAAGCGGCGACGCGCGGCAAGACGCTGTTCGAATCGCCGACGCTGGGCTGCCTCACCTGCCACAGCGGCCCGCGCCTGACCGACAGCCAGTTCGTCACCCCTGGACAGCCGCTGTTGCACGACGTGGGGACGCTGGGGCCCGGGTCGGGACAGCGCCTCGGTTCACCGCTGACCGGCCTCGACACGCCGACGCTGCACGGATTGTGGCAGTCGGCGCCGTACCTGCACGACGGTTCGGCCGCCACGCTGGCGACGGTGCTGCGTACGCGCAACGTCGGCGATCGCCACGGCGTCACGGCGGCGCTGACCGATGCGGACCTGGGCGATCTGATCGCGTATCTGCTGTCGCTGGACGGACGCGTCGACTAGTGCACCGCCGTCGAAATAGCGTCAACACCGAATGTGATGCTATTTCGACGGCGGTGCACCAGTCAGCGATTCAGTCGACAAAGAGCTGCGTCTTTTCCAGGCCGCCGCTGGCGTCGAACTGGATGTAGTCGAAGTTCGGCTCCGGCGCCCACGAATCCTTGTTGGGCCGGGCAAAGCGCATGAACCGCTGCAGCGCCGTCGGGCTCTGCGCGCCGAAGACCAGGGCCGGGCGTCCGGGGGCCAGCGCGTCCTGAACGATCAGGCGATAGGAACGCCCGCCGGTCGAGGCGTCGGCGTCGATGGGCAGGCGCGGTCCCAGCCGCCGCACCAGACGGTTGATGGTGGCGTCGCCGACCAGGACCAGGTTCCAGCGCCCCAACATCTGGGCGGTGACCTCGCCATCGGCGGCGACCGGAAAATGCCCGGGCACGCCCGGCCCCCAGTTGGCCAGCGCCTCGGCCAGGTGGCGGGCGGCCGCTGTCGTGGCGGGCGGACCGTCGGTGCCGTAAACATAGATGTGCGGGGCCTCCCGAGGGACGCTGCGACTTGCCAGGCCGACCAGGGCGTGTTCGGGCGGGGCGCCGGTGACCGGCTTTTCCACGCGACCCCAGCCGCCACCCTGCCGCGCAAAGCTGATCGGGCTGTCGCCAGCCGGGCCCTCGAAGACCAGGCGCTCGGGGGCGGCGCCGTCGCGCACGCGCACGCTGATCTTGGTCGCCGCCGTCAGCGGCGTTCCCTCGAGGAGCAGCGAGAACCCGCTGGCGTTGCTGACGTGCACGGTGAAGGCGCCGCCGCTGTCGTCGTGCCGGGCGTCGATCTCGGCCAGGGCGCGCCCGCTGTCGATCCGATCGACG
>DATLVT010000612.1:0-2251 GCA_035577105.1 Polyangia bacterium | reverse complement strand
TTCACCCAGTACGTCGACCGCGTGTTCGAACGCGTGAAGTCGCGCTATTCGCGCATGCTGGCGACGACGCTGGCCAACCGGCCGGCGGTGTACATCGTCTGGGCGGTGCTGTCGCTGCTGGTGGTGCCGATGTACATGTTCTCGGCCAAGGAGCTGGCGCCCACCGAGGACCAGGGGGTCGTGTTCGGCAAGATCGACGTGCCGGCCAACGCGACGATGGAGCAGCTGACCCCGTTCACCGAAAAGGTGTTTCGCACCTTCAAGTCGATGCCGGAGTTCAGCCACAGCTTTCAGATCACGTTTCCCAGCACCGGCTTCGGGGGGATGATCGTCAAGCCCTGGAACGAGCGCCCGCGCAGCATCTTCCAGATCCACCAGGAGCTGTTCGGCAAGCTGATGGGGATCACCGGCGTGCGCGCGCCCGTCTTCCTGCCGCCGGCCTTGCCCAGCTCGGGCATCTTCCCGGTCGAGTTCGTCATCGCGTCGACGGGGACCCACGAAGAGCTGGTGCGCGCCGCCGACCAGATCGTCCTGGAGGCCATCCAGAGCCACCAGTTCGCCTTCCCGCCGGTGACCGACGTGCGCATCGATCAGGCCAAGGCGGATATCGTCTTCGACCGCGAGAAGATGGCGTCGATGGGGCTCAGCATGCAGCAGGTGGGCGCCGATCTGGGGACGATGCTGGGCGGCAACTTCGTCAACAGGTTCAACATGGAGGGGCGCAGCTATAAAGTGATCGCCCAGGTCGAACGCGCGGGCCGCCTCACCCCGGACGACCTCGGCGAAATCCACGTGACGGGTCCCGGCGGCGCGCTGATCCCGCTGTCGTCCATCGCCACTTTCAAGACCGGGGTCGAGCCGCGCACGCTGAACCGCTTCCAGCAGCTCAACGCCGTCAAGATCTCCGGGGTGGCGCCCCGCTCGCTGGAGGAAGGGCTGCACGTGCTGGAGACCGCCGCCGCCAAGGCCCTTCCGCCTGGCTCCCGGTACGACTACACCGGCGAATCGCGGCAGCTCCGTCAGGAGGGCGGCAAGTTCATCCCGGCCATGGGGCTGGCCATCGTTCTCATCTTCCTGGTGCTGGCCGCGCAGTTCAATTCGTTCCGGGACCCGATCGTCGTCCTGGCCGGGTCGGTGCCGCTGGCCATGTTCGGCGCCATGATCTTCACCTTCCTCAAGTTCGCCGGCCCGCCTGGAATGAAGTTCGCGCTCACCGAAGGCTGGACCACCACGCTGAACATCTATTCCCAGGTCGGTCTGGTCACGCTGGTCGGCCTCATCGCCAAGAACGGGATCCTGGTCGTCGAGTTCGCCAACCACCAGCAGGAGCGGGGACTGGCCAAGGTGGCCGCCGTGCAGGCGGCGGCCGAGACGCGGCTGCGCCCAATCCTGATGACCACCATCGCCACCGTGGCCGGTCACTTCCCGCTGACGCTGGTCAGCGGCCCCGGCGCCGCGGCCCGCAACTCGATCGGGATCGTGCTGGTGGGCGGCATGGCCATCGGAACGGTCTTCACCCTGTTCGTGGTGCCGTCCGTCTACGTCCTGATCGCCAGGGACCACAGCAAGGATCGCGCGCGCAAGGCGCAGCTTGCCGCGGACGCCGAGAAGGTCGGCCAAGAGGAAGAGGCGGTGCTGCCAGCGCGCGCGCCCGCCCAGGCGCAGCCGACCGGCAGCGCCTGACGGACGGGACCATGAATCAAATCGACCCGGTCGGCCCACGAAGCGTCTCCCGCCGGAACATCTTGCTGGCCGGGCTGGGGGCCGCACCCCTGAGCTGCCGGCGCGCTGGCCCGAAGGTCGCGGCGTCCATGGACGGGGGCGCGGCGCAGCCGTGGGGCGGGTTGAAGGTGATCCGCGTCTCCGGGATGCGCGACGACCAGCGGGGGGGCGACGCCGTCATCGTCCTGCACGGGTGGGGAGCGCCGGGCGACGATCTGGTGCCGCTGGCGCAGGCGCTGCGGCGTCCCGGCGTGCGGTTCTTCGTCCCGGCCGCGCCGCTGCCCGAGGTGGGGGGAGGCCGCGCCTGGTGGCACCTGGATCCGAACGCCAGACCGCCGCACGCCTCCACGGATCAACTGCCTGCCAATTTTCAACCGACGCCGGCAGTGATCGCCGCGCGGACCGCCGTGCAGGGGCTGATCGCCACCGTGGTCGAGCGGTACGCGCCGGCGTCGGTGGCGCTGGTCGGTTTTTCACAGGGGGCCATGCTCTCGATGGACGTCGCGCTGGACGGAACGTCGGGCGTCGC
>DATLVT010000611.1:0-3369 GCA_035577105.1 Polyangia bacterium | reverse complement strand
TCTCGAATACCTTCAGCTCGCGGTGCAAGGCCTCCTGGAACTCCCGCGTCTCCGACTGCACGTCGGGGCGCACGTCGGCGGCCGCGCTCAGCGATTCACCGCGGGTGCGATCCCCTTCAGTGCCGCGCGGAACCGGCGCGTCCAGCGATGCTTCGCTGGCCCCCAGCCGCCGCTCCATCTCGACGACCAGGCTCTCGCTGACGTCGAACACGGCCGCCAGGTGCTTGGTGCCGGCGTTCTCCTGCCCGCGCTTCTCCAGGCGGCTGCGCTCGCGTCCCAGGCCGAAGAACAACCGGCGCTGGGCCTGGGTCGTTCCGATCTTCACCAGGCGCGCGTTCGACAGGATGAACTTCAGGATGTAGGCCCGGATCCACCACGACGCGTAGGTGGCCAGCTTGACGCCCCGGCGCGGGTCGTATTTCTCGACGGCGCGCACCAGGCCCATGTTCCCTTCCTGGACCAGGTCCAGCAGGTTGTGCTGGGCACGCCGGTACTCGAGGGCGATCTTCACCACCAGACGCAGGTTGGCCGTGGTCAGCCGCGCCGCCAGCGCCTTGTCACCCGTCTGGACGTACTCCAGCGCGATTTGATGTTCCTCCTCGCGCGACAGCAGCGGGTACCTTCGCAGGTCCTGCAGGTACGACCCGACCGAGGTGTGAACGTCGGTCTTGGGGACGCGCGGGTTGACGACCTCTGCCTCGGCGTCTCCTTCGGCGGCAGCGACACTACGAAGAGCCGCCTGTTTCCCTTTTACCCCACGCCGCGTTCGGGCCGGGTAAGCGGTACCGTTGGACGACTCAGATGATTCAATTTTTTGAGCGATGCTTGACATGCCGCAAGCAGAGAGCAATGCCCAAGCCAAACACCCGCGCCGATTGCGTTCTCAGGGTTGATCGGTAGTCAGGGCTGCACCCCATGGCGGCCGGACTTGATGAATATCAACGCCATAGATAGAGGCGCCCGAGGATCACCAGAAAATCGCGACCGGTCCTCTCCATATGAAAACGTAGTGATGAGGACAGGGGACGCAAGCGGTGGACGTCTTCAGTGTTTCCTGGAGGTGACGTCGCTACCAACCGGAAACCGGTCCGGGCATCCGGCAAGGGCTCCCGCGCCGTTTTCGCCATTCTGGAGGTCGCCGCGGGGTGGCACACATCTTGATTCACTTCGTGCCGCCCACGAGGAAACACCCTATGCAAAATCTCTCTTCAGCCCTTGCCACCTCCGACAGTTCCCCAAACTGGTCGCCGCCCATTCCCGGGCTTTCGACCGCCGTCTTCGCGCCGGATACGGTGCTGGACGGGACCTATCGCATCGTCCGCTCCCTGGCCCAAGGCGGGATGGGCGAAGTTTACCTGGCGGCGCATGAACGCCTGCCCGGGTACTTTGCCGTCAAGGCCCTGCAGGCCGAGCTGGCCTATCACCCGGAATCGCAGACGCGCTTTCGGCGTGAGGCGGAGATCCTGGCCGGGATTCGCCACCCCAACGTGGTCCAGGTGGTCGACTTCAACATCTCGACCACCGGTGTTCCTTACCTGGTGCTGGAATACATCGACGGTCCCGACCTGGCCAGCGACCTGCGCGACGGACGCCGCCTGGCCCCCATCGAGGTCATGTCGATCGTGCGCCAGGTGGCCAGCGCCCTGGCCGCCGCTCACGCGGTCGGTGTGGTGCATCGCGATCTCAAGCCCGAGAACATCGTGATGGTCCCCGCGCCCGGCCAGGCGCCCGTGGTGAAGGTGATCGACTTTGGCATCTCCATCTCGGGCGTGTCGCCGCGGATCACCACCGACAGCCGCGTGATGGGGACGCCCGAATTCATGTCGCCCGAGCAGGCCCTGGGGCGCCGGGAAGAGATCGACGCCCGCAGCGACCAGTTCGCGCTGGCCGCCCTGACCCACACGCTGCTGGCCGGACACCCGCCGTTTCGCGGGGACACGCCGCTGGCCACGCTGTCCGCCATCGTCCACGGGCAACCCGAACCGCTGGTCGGTCAGGTGGAATGGCTGGCTGACGAGGTCCAGTGGGTGCTGCGAAAGGGGATGGCCCGCCTGCGCGACGATCGGTATCCCACCGTCCTGGAGTTCGCCGACGCGCTGGAGGGCGCCCTGGGACGCTCCGGTGCCCTCGGCGACCTGACGCCGACGGCGCTGGCGGTTCGCTCGGGCGACTGCCACACGCCGACCGGGCATACGCCGGTGCCGGGGCACGTGTCGACGGGCCGCACGCCGCTGCCGGCGCACACGCCCGCGGACATCGTCATCGGGCATGCTCTGCACCCGTCGGGCGACATGCCGCCTGCCATCGCCTTCACGGCCACGGCCGCCAATGATTCTGCTTTTGGGGGGGAGGAGGCGGCGGTCGGTTCACCATCCGTCGCCGAGCCGGCGTTCGCACGAGACGACGAATGGCTCGGCGACGAGTTGGTGCCCGCGCGGAACTATTCCCCGCGCGTGCTGGCCGGGCTGATGGTCTTGTTCTTCGTCGTCGGCGCGGTCCTCGCCATGCGGGTCACGGCGCCCTCCGACGTTGAACGAGCCATGTCGACGGCGTCGACGTCGGTTCAGTCGCAATGGAAGCAGGTGGCGGCCGGTGTCGACCAGTGGGTCAGCTGGACGAAGACGCGGTTTCGAAGATAGTTCGGGGGCATGGCGCCCCGGCCGGAAATACACCCCAAGGCGCGGGCGATCGTCTTCACGATCGTGGCGGGCTTTCTTCTGCTCATCGTCACCGGTCTGTCCTTGATCGTCGAAGAAAAATCCCAGACCGCCGACTACTGGGTGGCGCATTCCTTCGAGGTGAGGAGCCTGCTTGACCGCTCACTGGTGCTGCTGCTGGACGCCGAGACCACCGAGCGCGGCTATCTGCTGACCGACGATGTCAGCTATCTGCGGTCGGACGCGTCGTTCTCGGATTTGTTCGCCCTGATGACGGCGCGCCTGGAGGCGATGGTCGCCGACCATCCGTCGCAGCAGGCCCGCGCCCGCGTGTTGCACGAGCGCGGGGTGCAGCGCCTGCGCCTCATCGACGCTGTCATCGACGACCGCCGGAGCGAGGCCGTCGACAGCTATGGCGCGGGGCTTCGGGTGCGGATGGAGCGGGGAAAAGCCCTGACCAATGACGTGCGCTCTCTGATCGGTGACATGAAGGCGGAAGAAGACCGTCTCCTGACCGACCGGCGCGCGCGCAAGCTGCGGTTCGATCGCTCTGCCACGGCCGTCATCCTCAGCGCCTCCGGCATCTTGATCGCAATGGGCGTGGGGCTGGTGCGCATCCAGCGCGACCTGGACCGTCGGGAGAAACTGGAGGCGCGCCTGGTCCAGGAAAAGCGCGACCGCGAACGCCTGATTCGCGATCTGGAGCGCAGCA
>DATLVT010000610.1:0-3390 GCA_035577105.1 Polyangia bacterium | reverse complement strand
TCGATCTCAAGCTGGCGCCGGGGGCCGCCTTCGCCTTCAAGAGACCGCCGATGCCGGGGTGGGACGGCACGGTGAATTGCCGGCTCCTGGAGATCGAAGCGCACAGGAAGCTCAGCTATACGTGGGTCGTCGGCGACATCGACACCGTCGTGACGTTCAACCTCACGCCCATGGCGGCCGGTACGCGCCTGTCCCTGGTGCAGTCAGGCTTCAAGCCGAACCAGAAGCAGAACCTCGGCGGCGCACGCTATGGCTGGAGGACGATGGGCGACAAGCTCGTCGACCTGCTGGCGCGGATCGATTCCCGGTCAGAGTGACCCAACAGAACCAAGGAGAAGGCGATGCGCATCAAGTGGACGACTCTGTACGTTGACGATCAGGACAAGGCCCTGCAGTTCTACACGGACAAGCTCGGCTTTCAGAAGAAGGGCGATTTTTCCCAGGGGAGCTACCGCTGGCTCACGGTCGTCTCGCCTGAGGATCCGGAGGGCACGGAGCTGGTGCTGGAGTCCAACGCCAACCCGGCCGGCAAGGCCTACCAGGAGGCGATCCGCGGCCAGGGCCAACCGGCGGCCCAGTTTCTGGTGAGCGATGTGCAGGCCGAGCACGATCGACTGGTCGCCAAGGGCGTGAAGTTCACCATGCCGGTCACGTCCGCGAAGGGCTCTGTCATCGCGCGGCTGGATGACACCTGCGGCAACTTGATCCAGCTGGCGCACATCACCTGGGGCTAGGCACCATGACGGACCTTCACATGCCCCGTTCCAGGGGAGTTGTCATCGGTTTCTGGATCGCCACCGCGCTCTTCTGCCTGCAGATGGCTTTCACCGCCTACGCGCAGCTACGTCTGCCGCAGGTGGCGGCGGCCTTCACCCACCTCGGCTTTCCCGGTTACTTCCGGGTCGAGGTCTCGTGGGCCAAGCTCGTCGGTGTCGTGCTGCTGCTGGCGCCTGTGCCGACCCGGCTCAAGGAGTGGGCTTACGCCGGCTTCGCCATCGACCTAGGCTCGGCGATCATCGCCCACCTTGCGGTGGGCGACGGCCCGGAGGCCTGGGGCTGGGCCGTGGGCACCGCCCTGCTGTGGGGCCTCTCGTACGTTTTCTGGCGCCACCTGCAAGCCGCGCCCATCCCCTTCCAACGGACAGAAGCCAGGGCAGGAGCTCCGGCATGACGAAGACCAAGGCCAAGACCAAGACAAAGACCACCAAGACAAAGACCACCAAGACCAAGACGACAAAGAGTGAACCGAAGGTCAGCGGCAAGGCCGCGTCCCAGCTCATCAGCGAACGGATCGTCGAGCTGGGTGACTGGCGCGGCAAGACCCTGGCCAGGATGCGCGCCCTCATCAAGGAGAGCGACCCCGCGGTGGTGGAAGAGTGGAAGTGGATGGGGACGCCGGTGTGGTACCACGAGGGAGGCATCTGCACGGGAGAGTCGTACAAGGCGGTGGTGAAGCTGACCTTCTTCAAGGGCGCCGCCTTGAAAGATCCCGCCAGGCTCTTCAACTCGAGCCTGGACGGGAACGTGAGGCGCGCCATCGACATTCACCAGGGCGAAGAGATTGACGAGAGTGCCTTCAAGGCGCTGATCCGGGCGGCCGTCGCGCTCAACACCGCTGGCGCAAAGAAGCCCACGAAACGCACGTGAGCCGAGCGTCCGCCGCGGATGCCGCTGGTGCCGCCCTAGAGAGCCGACCAAATTAGGCGGCTCGCTGTAAGCGATCGATTACGAAGAGGTTTTCGACGGCGGCATGGCGGCGGACGTCGAAGAGGTTCTTGCGAAGGCCGCGGTACCTGGCCTTATCGCCCTGGCGGATATGGATGGTCGCGAGGCCGTGCTCGACCTTGACGCGGGTTCTGAGGTTGGCGCGGCCTTCGGGGGATTTGGCCTTTCGTCGAAGGTCGAGCATGAAGGGCTCATTGGGGTGAATGCTGAGACTGCGGCCTCTGCCCGGTTTGGCGCGTGTACATGCCTCGCGCTTTGAGCAGAGGGCGCATTTGTTAGCTGGGAAATGGGCACTGGCGCCGAGACGGAGCGGGACGACGATTCCTTCCGGGCAACGGACCGTCTTGTCCTCGACATTGATCAGAAAATCACCTTTGTCGAAGAGGTCACCATTGCGCAGCGGGAATGGCTTGCAGTGCACCTGGAGGCCTTTCTGGCGCAGACTTTCGATCGATTCGTCACCGAGATATCCGCGATCGATGAAGAGCTCGCTGAGTTTCAAACTCTGCCGCTTCAAATCATCGAGCAGGGCTGCGCTCGCGGTTCGCTCTGGCTGGTTCGCAGGCGTCACGGCCACGCCACAGATCAAACCGGGCGTGTCGACGTCGATGGCGATGTGCCGCTTGTATCCGTCGATTCGTTTGCGCTTACTTTTGCGGCCGTGGCGCATGTCTTGGTCGCTGACGCTGATGCGTCGATCCTTGGCCACTCCGTCAGTGATTCGTCGCCCGCCACCACCTTCCGGGTCTGGCTCGGTATCCTGAGCGATCAGTTTCTGTACGAGCGTCCACTGCTCCTCGAGCGGCGGCTGAGTAAGCTGCTCTTTGAGCTCACGACCGAGCCAGCGTCCCAGGGACTGCACTTGTGCCAGGAGCTTCGATAGTCCCGTTTTTCGGGCGTTCGGATCGTCCCAGTCGATGTCGAGTCCGGTCTTGATGCTCGTGGCGGCGACTACCGGGATCCCTGCTTCAGCAGCGACCTCGGCGAAGGGTCGACCGACGCGCTCGGCGGCCGTGCGGACTACATGCATCGCGGCGCGGCCGATGAGATTGAACGTGTCCTCGACGCGCCCAGCGCCCCAAAGTGGGCTCGCATCGAACGCCGCCCGCAGATAGGTGGCGCTGAAGCCTCCCGTCTCGCGCGCCAGCGCCACTGTCTTGTCGAATAGCTCTTGGTCGAGGCCCTTGTCGATCATCCGCTGACGGAAATTGAAGAGCGTTCCCTGGGCGAATAGCGGCTCCTCGGCTCCGAGGCAACCGAGCACCATCTGCCACCGTCGGTCCATGACCGTCAGCTCCACCACCTCATGATCGGGCACGCCTAACGCTGCCTGAAGTAGCAACGCCATCGCCACCTGCGCGGGCGGCACCCGCTCCTTCCCTCGCTCCACCTCCGCATACGCCGCAGCCAGCTTAGCCTGCAGGCCCTCGTCGAAGATTCGATGCCGCAGTTCTCGCAGAAACACGAAGACCCGGCGTTTCCCACACCGCTTGACGATCCGCTCCTCCAGGCCAGTCAGCGCCGTCTCAGTCGTCCAGATCGCATCCATCGGTTCCCTCCTGGAACCGTTTGATCACGATCCGAGATCTACGTCGATCCCCTTTTTTCTAAGGGATCCAAACCCTTCGTCTTTTTCTTAGTAGCCTAATTTGATCCGGTCTCTAG
>DATLVT010000609.1:0-7862 GCA_035577105.1 Polyangia bacterium | reverse complement strand
CGCCAGCGCCTGCTTGATCCTGGACGACGGAGGGCAGGCGCCAACCTGCCCGTGATCGTTCCCGCGTCGCCCTGAGCGGACCCAGACTACGGCGAGATATCGGCGGTCGCCGGCAGGTACAGGACCAGGTTCAAGCTGACCATGTACGTGTGTCCCCAGGACAGATCGTCGGCGTTGGCCTTGCGGTCGCCGTTGACGTCGCGGCCCGCATAGTTGATCTGCGCGAAGATGTCGCGCAGCTCGACGTTGAGGGCCAGGAACTGGTTGATGTAGCTGTGCGCCCCGATTCCAAAGTTGGCGCCCAGCTTGTAACCGGTGACGCCGCAGAAGGCGGTGGCATTGTCCGCGCTGCAAGAGGGGATGGTGGTGTCCGCCGGCTCGAGGTTGAGGAACCCCGGTCCGCCGAAGACGTAGAAGTCATAGTGAGCAAAGATCTTCCCGAACAGCGAGTACTTGCCAGTGAAGGGCGCGAATTCCAGCTGGGCGGCCAGGATCTGCTTGATCTTGCCCATGGACGCCTCGGCGTCTTGCTGGGTCGGTGACAGCGGCTTCGGGGTCTTCAGCGTCTCATCCAGCCGACCGCGATAACCGGTGCTGATGTTCGAGACGGTGAAGCCACCGAACGCCGACAGCGACAGCCAGTCGGTGAAGTGGAACCCCAGCTTCAGGTTCACAAAGACGCTGTGATAAAAATCCTGATTGAGGGTGGTGCCGCCGCCGCCGCCAAACTCGAGGCGGATGGCCCGCAGCTCGAGCCGCTTGCGGATGGCCGGGGCATCCGCAAGGGGACTTTGCCGTTGCGCCTGGGCCGCCAGGGGCAGAAGGGTAACCGAAAGGGCGAAGAGGAGAGCGAACCGCTTCTTCATTTCTGTGTCCTTGCGGGGGATTCCGACGTCGTGATGTCGATCGGCGGCTGTTGCCTGTTGGCTATCGCCATTACCTGGGAGACTTGTACGTGAATTTGGTGGGCAGATAGATGCCAATGCCCGCCATCACCATGACGTTGTTGACCAGCGCCTGTGTCGCGTCGGCCTTGGCCGCGGCGGCGTCCTGTCCCGCCGGTCGTTGCTCGTTCTCGAACTTGTCCGGGAGGATGTAATCCCGGATGGAGATGTTCAGCGTCAGCCAGTCGAACAGAAACAGGCGGGTGCCGAGACCGACGTTCGGCGTGAGATCGTCGTTGTTGAACTTTTCGTTCGACGGGTCGCGCGGGATGATCTGGCTGCGGGTCCATCCCACGCCAGCCGTGGCGTAGATCTCCCAGTGGAAGATGGCCCGGTTGAACAGCGTGAACTTTCCGTACGCCGGCACGTAGCCGAGATTCAGCGAGGCGCCGTAAAGATAACGGTTCAGCGAGGGAACGCGGTTGTACTGCAGGCCGGTCAGCTCTTCGCGCTCGGTGAGCGCCTTGAGGAAGTACTGACCCTCGACGCCGACCCACAAGACGTCGGTCATGAAAAAGTTCAGGTCGACCCCGAAGACAAAATGCCGGATGAGCAGGTCGTTGACCGACATCCCGGTGAACGGCGACAGCTCCAGGCGCAGCCCCTTGAGGAAGGCCTTGCGGGGAACCACCACGATGTCCTGCCAGGACAGCTCGGGAGACGCCTTCCCGGCGGTACCGGTGCCCGCGACCTCGCCTTCGGGTGGCAATTTCAGATCGTCGGTTGAACTGGCGGCAGCAGCCGGCGGTTCTTCCTTGGGAGCCTCGGCGGCGGGCTTATCGGGTTCGGGGGTGGCTGCGGGCGCCGCTTCCGGGGCTTTTTCCGCAGGGGCGGCATTCGCGGCGGGTGCGGCTTTATGCCCGCGCCGGCGCTGGGCGTGAGCCACCGTGGACCAACCGGTCAGTGTTAAGACCGCAAGACACACGGCAACCCATGCGGAGAAATGAACGGCCGGTCGCTTCATGATTCCTCTCTGATGAGCTCGAACGTCGGGTGGAGACCCTATCCTGAACGCGGCTGAAAAGTCCAAGATTTTCAAAGCCTTAGGCGCGACCGCCAAATTTTGCGCACTATAGCATGACGATTTTTTGTCTAGCAACTAAAAATCTCGGAGCCGGCTCACAGCTTTTTACCAGCGTTTCTTGCCGGGCCCGACGGATTAATTACATATGCCAATCAATTACTTTGGTACAGAGCTTCGACGAATTCCTCGGCGTCGAACTGGCGCAGGTCATCGACCTTCTCTCCGATTCCGATGAATCGTACCGGGATTTGCAGCTGATCGGCGATGCCCAGAACCACGCCGCCTTTTGCAGTTCCATCCAACTTTGTCAGGACGATCCCCGAGACTTGCATCGCTTCCGTGAAGATTTGAGCCTGCGCGATGGCGTTTTGTCCACTGGTTGAATCGATCACCAGCCAGGTTTCGTGCGGGGCACCCGCCGCCGCCTTGCCCAGGACGCGCCGAACCTTTTGCAATTCCTGCATGAGATCGGTCTTGGTGTGCAGGCGGCCAGCCGTGTCAGCGATCACCACGTCGAACCCTTCGCTGGCGCCGCGCTTGACCGCTTCGAAGATGACGGATGACGGATCGGCGCCTTCTTTGCCTCGCACCAGGGTGGCGCCCACGCGGTTGGCCCAGATCTCCAGCTGCTCGGTGGCGGCCGCGCGAAACGTGTCGCCGGCCGCCAGCAGGACCTTCTTGCCGTCGGCGACCAGCTTGGCGGCCAGCTTTCCTATTGTCGTGGTCTTGCCGCTGCCGTTGACGCCGATCACCAGCAGAACGAAGGGGCGGGCCGAGCCGAAGTCGATGTCCCGCGCCTCCAGGGAAAGGATCTGGGCGCTGCGTTGCCGCAAGAAAGTCCAGACCGATTCCGGTTCGCGCAGCTCCTTGCGCGACAGCGACTGGCGCAGCTCTTCCAGGAGCTTCTGGCTGGTCCGCACGCCGATGTCCGCGGTCAGCAGGATCTTTTCGATCTCGTCGACGACCGATGGGTCGATCTCCTTGCGGCCGGCGAACACCTCGCCCAGTCGCGAGATCCAACCCGAGCGGGTCTTGGCCAGCCCCGGTGCCAGCGCGGCGCCGTCCTTCTTTTTTCGGATCGGCTCGGCGGGCGCCGGCGCGGTCGGCTTTTCAACGACCGGCGCGGGCGCTGGAACCGGAAAAGGAATGATCTGCCCGATTTTTTCGGGCGGCGGACTGGGGGCGGGTACCGGTTTCGGCTGCGGTTGAGATCGGGGAGCGGGCTGCGGAGGCGCCGCCGCCGGAGCCTCTTCCGGTTCGGCTTCGGGCTGGGCCAGTGCCTGGCTGGGGCCTTCTCCCGCCTGTTCGATCTGCCGCCGGCGCGAGGCGCGGGCCCGGCGGACGGCGAAATACCCGGCAATTCCCGTGATTCCGACGCCACCGATGATGGCGGCCAGCTCGATCAGCTCGTTGGGGTTAAAGTTGACGCCCGGGTCCATGTTTTGGTGCGGCGGACAATAGCACTAAGCATTTGCGATTGAAGGGGAAAGACCGACATGGTGGCTGTGGGACCGCCGGCCGCCGACGAAAAACTTGCCTTGGTCACTCAACCGCTGGACGCTGTTTACATGGTCTCCTGGCCAGTGGTATGTAAAGAAGCCACGGTGACGATACACTTCACGTATTGTCACGGCAGACACCCCGGAGGCTGAGTTTTGAAGATCAAGCGCATCGAGATTTGCGGCTTCAAGTCCTTCGTCGAAAAGACGTCGATCTCGTTCCCCGACCCGATCACGGCCATCGTGGGTCCGAACGGCTGCGGCAAATCCAACATCGTGGACGCTATTCGCTGGGTGATGGGCGAGCAATCCGCCAAGCACCTGCGTGGTCGGGCGATGGACGACGTCATCTTCGCCGGCTCGGAGACGCGCGGCCCCACTGGCCTGGCCGAGGTGTCTCTGACGTTCGACGCGCGTGGTCTGGATTCTGGGGTGGCGCCGGGGGGCGTCCCCTGGGGCGCGGTCGGGCCGGAGGAGGTGGTGGTCACCCGCCGTCTCTACCGGGCTGGTGACAGCGAGTACTTGCTGAACGGCGTGCCGTCGCGTCTCCGCGACGTGGTGGAATTCTTCCTGGGCACCGGCGTCGGCTCGAAGGCCTACGCCATCATCGAGCAAGGGCGCATCGGCTTCATTGTGTCGTCGCGTCCTGATGATCGCCGCGGCCTGTTCGACGAAGCGGCCGGGATCACCAAGTACAAGGTGAAGAAGAAGGCGGCCGAGCGGCGCATGGATTCGACGCGCCAGCATCTGCTGCGCGTGTCGGACATCATCGGCGAGATCGAGACGCGGCTGCGCTCTCTGCGGCTGCAGGCGCAAAAGGCCGAGCGATACAAGCGGTACAAGGCCGAGTTGAAAGACATCGAGCTGTGGTCCTCGGCGCAGCGTTACCTGGGCCACCTGGCCGAGGAAAAGGCGCTGCGCGAGGAGCACACGTCGGTCTCGGCGCAGCACGAATCCTCGGCGGCGACGATGGCGGTCGAGGACATCTCGGTCGAGGCCGAGCGCCTGTCGGTGACCGAAGAGCTGTCCGAGCTGAACGCGGCCAAGGATGATCTGTTCGCGCTGTCGAACAAGGCGCAGCTGGGAACCCAGCGCGCCGCTCACTATGAAGACGAGGCGCAGGCGCTGACGGCGCGCGCCGAGGCGGCACGGAGAGAGATCGCCGATCTGCTGGCACGGGCGGCCGAGCACGCGGCGAGCATCGGCGAGCTGGAAGGGCAGCTGGCTCTCCTGGACGAGCAGGCGGAGGCCAGCCGGAGCAATTACGAGGTCAAGGCCGCCGATCACGAACAGGCGCGGGCTGCGCTCGGCACCGCCCGCCGCGATCTGGAAGCGTGCGTGTCCGAGCTGGCCAGCGGCCGGGCGCGCATCGCCCGCAACGAGGCGGAGAAGGCCGCGGCCGGGGCTCGTCGCGAGGACCTGACGTTTCGTCTGGACGGCCTGGGCGGCGAGGACGCGGCGACCGAGGAGCGGCTGGGCGCGGTGATCGCCGAGGACCAGTCGCTGCGCGTCAGCCTGGCCGAGCTGCGCGCGCGACGCGACGAACTGGGTGAACGGCGCAAGGCGGACGAAGCTCGTCAGACGGCGCTGCGGGCCGACGTGGCGCGCGGCGAGCTGGAGCTGGAGACGTTGCGCGAGGAGGCGCACCGGCGGCGCTCACGGCTGGCGTCGCTGCGGGAAATTCAGGATCGCTATGAGAGTTTCCAGAAGGGCGTGCGCGCCATCATGCAGCAGCACCGCGAGCGCGAAGGGCGGGGGAGCGCCTCGGGCATCCGCGGCGTGGTGGCGGACATCGTTCAGCCGCCGCCCGAGCTGGAGATGGCCGTTGAGGCGGTGCTGGGCGAGCGCCTGGGCAACATCATCGTCGAATCGCACGAGGTCGGCGTCGAGGCCATCGAGTTTCTCAAGACCCGCAGCGAGGGTCGGTCCAGCTTCATCCCGCTTGGGCTGCGTTCGTCGGCGGCCATGGCGGCGCCGGTGGGGACCGTGCTGTTTGACGCCGCGGGCGGGATGGCCGTCGAGCACGCCGAGTCTCTGCCGGCGATGCTGGCGGCTTCGTTACCGGCGTCTCTGCCGGAGAAGCTGCCCTGGCCGACGGGAGACGGCGTGCGCGGGCCGATCCTCGAGCTGATCGGTTACGACCGCCAGTACGACAAGGTTGCCAGCTATCTGCTGGGCGATGTGCTGGTCGTCGAGAACTTGCAGAAGGCCATCGAGCTGTGGCGTGAAACCAAGACCGACAAGACCATCGTCACCATCGACGGCGAGGTCGTCGATCCCCACGGCGTGGTCACCGGCGGGTCGCGCGAGTCGGCGACGGCCGGCGTGCTGGAACAGAAGCGCGAGATCCGTGAGCTGGAAGAGGTGGTGGCCCGCCTGGAGAGCGACTATCAGGAGGCGCTGGCCCGCCACATCGGGTTCAAGCAGCAACTGGGCGACGTGGGCAAGGCCATCGAGGAGCTGGTCGCCCAGCAGCGTAGCGACGAGATGGGGATCGTCTCGCAGCAGAAGGATCTCGATCGGGCGTCGGAGGAAGGGCGGCGGTTGGCGGCGCGGCGTCAGCAGCTGGCCGTGCAGAGCGAGGATCTGCGGCGTTCGCTGGCGGATACCGAGCGCCGGCACGAAGAAGCCACGTCGGCGCTGGAGCGCGACTGGGAGACCGTGGCCGCCGCCGAGGCCCGCAGCGGCGAGCTGCGCGGGCAGTCGCTGGCGCTGGCCGAGCAGGTCGACGCCCTGGTCGGCGACCTGACGACCCTGAAGGTGGCGGCGGCGCAGGCGCAGGATCGTCGCGCCAACGCGCACGCCACCCTGGGTCGCTTGACCGCCGAGCGCGCCGACCACGAGAGCAGGGCAGCCCGGCTGGAGCAGACCATCGGCGACGAGCAGGCGCGCGTGGAGACCTTGCGCGCCGATGCCCGTCAGCTGCGCGAGGAGGCGGCGCTGTGGCACGCCGAGGCGGAGGCGCGGGCCCGGGCGCACGCGGAACGCCAGGGCGGGCTGGAACAACGACAGTCGGCGCTGGCCCAGCGCGACGCCGAGCTGCGGGCGCTGCGCACCGAGGTGAACCGGCTGGCGCAGGCGATGGGGCGACTGGAGCTGCGCTGCCAGGAGGCCACCATGCGCCGCACGTCGCTGGAAGAGCACGTGGTCGGACGCTATCGGGACGTGGTCCTGGCCGACGTGGTCATCGACTATCACCTGCGTCCGCTGGTGGGCGAGACCGAGGAAAAGCGCATGAGCGAGCTGCGCGGGCTGATCGAGCGCATGGGGGAGAACAACCTCACGGCCATCGAGGAGTCCGAAGAGCTGCAGAAGCGCTTTGACTTCCTGACCACGCAACGCGCGGATCTGGAGTCGGCCATCAGCCAGCTCGAGTCAGCCATCGAGAAGATCAACCGGGCGTCGCGCAAGCGCTTCCGCGAGACCTTCGACGCGGTGAACGCGAAATTCCAGGAGGTCTTCCCCCGCCTGTTCGGGGGCGGTCGCGCCTGCTTGCAGCTGACCGACGATCGCGACCTGCTGGAGACCGGGGTGGAGATCATCGCCAACCCGCCGGGCAAGAAGGTCATGCAGAACATCGAGCTCCTGTCGGGCGGCGAGAAGGCGCTGACCGCTGTGTCGCTGCTGTTCGCCATCTTCCTGGTCAAGCCGTCGCCCTTCTGCTTGCTGGACGAGGTCGACGCGCCGCTGGACGAGGCGAACGTCGGTCGCTTCAACGACGTGGTGCGGGAGATGACCGACCGGTCTCAGTTCATCATCATCACCCACAACCGCCGGACCATGGAGATCGCCGACCGCCTGTGCGGCATCACCATGGAGGAGCCGGGCGTGTCAAAGCTGGTGGCGGTCAACCTGCGCGGCAACCGCATCGGACGGGCGACCGTCGCCACCGAATCGCGAGTCCAGGCGTGATCCTGACCTGAAAGACACTCGTCGCGCCTGGCGACGTTGACGGCGCAAGTTACGGCAAATACACTTGACAGGCCCGATCATCGGAGCGCATTTAGTGCGCCCGAGAGGACTGGCAGGAGACGGACGATATGGCCACTTACATCACCGAAGAGTGCATCAACTGCGGCGCGTGCGAACCGGAGTGCCCCAACGAGGCGATCAGCGAGGGCGACGACATTTATGTGATCGACCCCAAGCTGTGCACCGAGTGTGTGGGATTCCACGATCACGAGGCCTGTCAGGCGGTGTGCCCGGTCGAGTGCTGCCTTCCCGATCCCAAGCACCCCGAGACCGAGGAGCTCCTCATCGGACGCGCCAAGGAGCTGCACCCGGACAAGGACTTCGGGGCCACTTACCCCTCCCGCTTCCGCAAGGCCTAGGAGCTTAGGGAGCGGCCGCGCTCAGGCGATCCGGGTCTGCCTCGACGGTGTGCGAGCCGGCCAG
>DATLVT010000608.1:0-4824 GCA_035577105.1 Polyangia bacterium | reverse complement strand
ATGATCTCGTCGATGACCGACGACGAGCGGCGCCACCCCGAGCGCTTCGTCGTCACGAGCTGGGAGGAGATCGTCGACGGCGGCAAGCGCAAGAAGAAGCGCAGCGCCTTCTACGACATGGGCCGCCTCAAGCGCATCGCGCGCGGCTCGGGCCACAAGGAGAACGAGATCGCCGACCTGCTGAACCGCTTCGCGATGATGCGGCAGATGATGATGCAGATCGGGATGTCGACGGGGCTGCTGGGGAAGATCCCCGGGTTCAAGCAGCTGGCCCAGATGAAAAAGTTCGCCGGCATCGACGTCAACCAGCTGGCCAGCATGATGAACACCCCGTCGGCGGAGCGCGGGCATTTCCAGGCCCCCAAGCGCAACGTTGATCGGGGCAAGGAAAAGCGAAAACGCAAAGACGCGCGCAAGGCCCGCAAGAAGGGGCGCCAGCGCCGGTAGCCCCCCACAGGACGCCGCGGGGTCAGGGCAACAAGGACAGGAAGACCAGCAGGCCGATCGCGGTGAAGATCACCATCGCCGCGATGGCGATGACAAAGCGCGTGGAGCGGCTGGCCGGGCGGTGGCTGTCGCTGAGCGAGGCCAGGTCGGGGGCGATCTCGACGGACATGGGCAGCCGGGAGAGATCGGGGTGAGACAGGTTGACCCCGGACAGCGCTGACTCTTGCCACGCCGGGGCGGGCGGCGGCGCGGGAGCCGCCGGCGCGTCCATCTGACGCAGGTAACGGTCTTCCGGGTCGTCGAAGGAGAAGGCGACGCCCCCCATCTGCACGCGGTCGCCGTCGCGCAGGCGATGCTCACCCTCGATCTTGTGCTCCGCGACGGAGACGCCGTTCTTTGAACCGAGATCGCGCACGAAGACGCCCTCCCAGCGCCGGATCAAAGAGGCATGAGCCCGCGACAGGTCGCCGCCCGCCAGCACCAGATCGCACGACGGATCGCGCCCGACGGAATAGCCGTGCTCGGCCCGCTCCAGACGCAAGGTGCGGCCGGTGTCCGGTCCGCTGGCGACGGTGAGGCGGGCGACGTCGCCGCCGCCCGGGCGTCCGGCGAAGAGATCGCGCACCAGCCGGCGGGCCAGCGTGCCGGTCCCCTCGACGGCGCCGGCGCCCTCCCCCGCCACGACGCCTTCAAAGACGATGCGCACGTTGGCCAGCCGGAACCGCTGGCCTGGCCGCAGCGCCGAGCGACCCCGCGGCGGCAGCGGTCGTTCGTCGACGGCGCTGCCGTTGCGGCTGCCCAGGTCTTCCAGGACGAAGGCGTCACCGTCGCGCACCAGCCGGGCGTGCAGCCCCGACAGCGCCGGGAACGGCAGCGTCAGTTCCAGCCCTTCGCGCCGACCAAAGCGGATCTCGGGGACGGCGTCGGGAACGTCGACCAGCCGCTCGACCGCAGGCCCCGGGTCGGATGAGGCGACGTCGGCGGCCAGGATGCGAAAACGGAGCGGCATCGGGGCCTGTCACGGATTGGGGACGGGGGCCGATCGGTAAGAGACGAAGGGGCAGGTCACGGTCAGATCGGTCTTGATCAGGGCGGTGGCGTCCAGGTTGTTTTCCAGCTGGTACTGACTGTTGATCAACGACAGACAGCCGCCGATCTTCTTCGGATCGACAAAGCAAGCAGGGTCCAGCGCCACCGCTCCCACAAATCGGCGCAAGTCCTCGGCTGGCGCGGCCGCCACGTCCGGCGATATGTCGGCGAGGGGAGCGCCCGCCTTCATCAGGGCGGCGCGGAAAGAGGCGAACTGCGGCGGCGCAAAGATGCGCGCCGTCGCCGGCAGCTCGACGTAGTAAAGCCGCCAGTAGCCGCCATAGCGAGGGCGATTGGTGCTGTCGACCAGCGGCTGGCGACCGCTGAACGGCGGCCCGGCTCCGCCGATCTTGGGGCCGCCCATCGGGCGCAGCACGCCGTCGGTGTCGCGAAAGGCCAGATCGAAGAGGGGCACCTCCTCGACGATCCGAGCGCTGTCCCAGTGAAAGGCGCCCGTGCCGAAGTCCAGGTAATCGATGTCATTGCCGTCGAGATAACCGTGGCCGCGCACCACCGTCGGGCCAGTCTGGTCCGGCAAGGGCAGCGCCGGATAGCGATCCCGATCGACGGCGGGCGGGTCGACGGTGAGCGTGGGCGAGATCAGTGAAGCGGTGCGCGCCTCGCCGTGCCTGGTCTCCAGCGTGTGGTCGTTGACGATGTCGCGCACCGATCGATAGCGGTCGTCGGGGGCATCCGCGGGCACCTTGACGTAGATGGTCTCCCAGTAGGGACTGTAGAAACGACTCTTCGGTCCCACACCGAAGATGGGGTGAGAGCGCGGATCGTCGGCGGGGAACAGGGCGGGGGCGCCGGTGTCGCCGAAGCCCGACACCAGGATGTAAAGCGGCTGCACCCAGATCTCATCGAAGCCCTGCCACAGATCGGTCGTCACGTAGGCGGCCTGATAGCCGTCTTCGTACGTCGGCGACATCACCAGCTGGTAATGATCGTTGCCGGCGTCGACCAGCAGCTTCGCGGCGGGCACGGCCTCCGGCAGCGGAGCGACGCCGTCTGCGTGGCCGTTGCCGCGGTAAAGCGCGACGTAGTCGTTCAACGTCCAGAGGCGATCCTCGGCCGGCGCCGGCGGCAGGCCGCAACCGGCGGTACCGGCCATCGCCAGGCCCATCAACGCGATCCAACCGACCAGACGATTGTTCACAGCGCGCAAGCATAGACGGGTCGGTCCTGGGGGCAAAGTTCCTAGTCACAGCCTCGTTCGCACTGCACGTCGATCTGCCCGCCCGGGTGGATGGTGACCGTCACGGCGCCGTTGACGTCGGTGCGCAGCCAGCGGACGTGGCGGGCGGCATAGCGCGCGACCACCTCGGGCGCTGGAAATCGAAACCGGTTCTGCCATCCCAGCGAGGCGACCGCCAGCGACGGTTGCACCGCGTCCAGCAGCTCGGCGCTGGACGACGTGCGGCTGCCGTGATGGGGAACCTTGAGGATGTCGGCGCGCACCGACTGGCCGGTCGTCGATCGCCCCACCAGCTCGCCCTCGCCGTCCGCTTCCAGGTCGCCGGGAAACAGCACCGCCCGGCGGGCGTGACCGATGCGCAACACCAGCGAGGCGTCGTTCACGGTCATCCCCGGCGGCGCGGCGATACGCCCGTCCAGCCAGGGTCCCAGCGGTTCGATGGTGGTGGCCCCCCAGCTGGTCGACGCCGGCGGATCCAGCCGCGCGCCGCGACCACGGGCGGTGTCCAGCAGGCGCGCGTAGGCGGGATTCTTGCCGTCGTCGCCGCTGGTCCACAGCGCCGCCACGGGAAAACGCTGCACGATCCACTGCAGTCCGTTCAGATGATCGGGATGGGGGTGCGACAGCGCGACCAGGTCGACGCTGGTGACGCCGCGCCGGCGCAAGAACGGCTCGACGACCCGCTGGCCTGGATCGAAGGAGCCGTCGTAGGCGCCGCCCCCGTCGACGACCGCGGTGTGGCCGCCCGGCGCCTGCACCACCGCTGCGTCGCCTTGCCCGACGTCGAGAAAAGTGACGCGCAGGTCGGCGCTGCGCCGCCGGTCAATCTCCCGAGCGGCGAGGCTGATCGAAGCCAGCGCCACGAGACCGAGCGCGCCCCACAACCGGATGCGCCGTCCGGACGCCGCGCGCGCCGTCGCCCCCAGGCCCAGCAGCAGCCCAGCGGTCAGGGCGGCCGTCTCCCCGGGGTTCGGCATGCGACACAGCCAGACCGGGGCGTGGCCACCAAAGATCCCGGCGATCCACAGCGCCGCCCGCGTCGCCAGCACCGCCACCTGCAGCGGCCATTGCCCCAGCCACGGCGTCACCGCGCCCAGCGCCGCGCCGAGGAGTCCGCAGGGGACCACCACCATCTCCACCAGCGGCACCAGCGCCAGGTTTCCGAGCGGCGCCGCCGGCGCGATCTCGCCAAAATGGTGGGCCACCAGCGGCGCGGTGGCGGCGGTGGCAGCGACTGTGGCCGCGCCGAATCGCCACAGCCAGAGACCGACGCGCGCCAAGAACCCGGTCGCCCGACCGCGACCCCGACCACCACCGCGCGGACCAAGAGTCCCCGCCAGCGCCACCATCCCGATCACCGACGCGAACGACAGTTGCAGCGACACATCGAACAGCAGCAAGGGCGACGAGAGCAGCAGCGCCAGTCCCGCCGCCGCCACCGCCGCCGGGCCCGACGGCGAACGGCCGGCGATAAAGGCGCCCATGCCCACGGCGATCATCAGCGCCGATCTCTCGGTGGCCACCGCCTCGCCGGTCAGCAAGGTGAAGAAGGCCAGCGCCGGCAGCGCCACCGCCGCCGCCACCGCCCGCGGATCGATGAGCAGCGGCAACCGCGGGATGCGCCCCACGATGGTGCGCACCAGAAGAAAGAACAGGCCGGCCACCGCCGCCAGGTGCAGCCCCGAGACTGACAGCACGTGCGTGGCCCCCGCCGCGCGAAACTGCGCCTCCACCGCCTCGCTGACACCGCGGCGTTCGCCCAGGACCGCGGTCCGCAGGAACGCAGCGACCTCGCCCTGGGCGCGCGCTTCGATCGCGGCGCGCATGGCCCGTCGCGCGCGAAAGGCCCAGCGGCGCGGGCCAGCCTGGGCCTGGGCCTCCACGCGAACGAGGTCGGCCGCCGTCGTGACACCGCCCAGGACGTCGACGCCGGCGGCGCGAAAGGCAATGGCGGGATCGATGAGCCCCGGGTTGCGCAGCCCACGCGGAGCGCGCAGCCGCGATGGAAACCGCACCCGCTCGCCGGGCCCAAGGTCAGGCCAGCCGGTCACCACCGAGAGCTGCATCCGGGCCGTCGCGGGGCGGCCGTC
>DATLVT010000607.1:0-3113 GCA_035577105.1 Polyangia bacterium | reverse complement strand
GGTCTGCTCGGCGGCCGGAGCCGCTCCAGCTGCAGCCGCCCCGGGAGCCGCGGCCACGGCCACGGGAGCCGCCTTGACGCCCCACTTGTCCTCGAGCTCCTTGGTGAGAGCTGCCAGATCAAGCACGGACATCTGGGAAAGAAAATCTACAACCTGCTCCTTCGTCACGTCGGCCATTTCAATCGCTCCTTCGGGTGAGTTATTTCTGTCGTTTCAAGAGTTCAAAAAACAAAGAGATGCCGTAGCCCTACCCCTGGTTACTTGGCGCCCTCTTCTCCAAGGGCGCGTTCGCGCGCGGCCAGCAGAAGGGCAAAGTTCTGCTGGGCAGCCGTCGTGAGCCGGAGGAAGTTCTGAGGCACGGCCAGCAAAGTTGCAAGGAAAGTCGCACGGAGCTCGTCCTTGCCCGGCAGGTTGGAGAGCGCCTCCACCCCCTTGATGTCCAGCGCCTTGCCGTCGACAAAGCCGCCCTTGATGTTGAACTTCTCTTCCTGCTTGGCGATCTTGGTCGCCACCTTGGCGGGCGCCGCCGGATCCTCGAAGGAGTAGGCGATGGCCGTCGGACCGGCCAGCAGCTTGCCGACCGCCTCGAAAGGCGTCCCCTTCACCGCGATGCCCAGCAGCGTGTTCTTGACCACCTGATAACGGCAGCCGTTGGCCCGGAATTCCCGGCGGACGTTGGTGTCGGCCTTGACGGTGATGCCCCGGAAGTCGGCCAGGACCAGGCTGGTCGCCTTGGCCAGGTCGGCCTTCAGCGCCGTGATGTTCTCTTCTTTGACGGCTTTTTCCATGGTGACCTTCCGGCTACTTGCTCTCGAAATCAGCGACGATGGGGGCGGTATCAACCTTGATCCCCGGCCCCATGGTGGTGGAGAGGGTGACCGACTTCATGTAGGTCCCCTTGGCGGACGCCGGCTTCAGCCGCAGCAGCGTGTCCAGCATGACGCGGGCGTTCTCGGTCAGCTTGGCTCCGCCGAACGACGCCTTGCCGATGCGGGCCTGGACGATGCCGGCCTTCTCCACGCGGAACTCCACGCGGCCGGCCTTCAACTCGCGAACCGCCTTGGCGACGTCCGTGGTGACGGTGCCGACCTTGGGGTTCGGCATCAGCCCCTTGGGACCCAGCACGCGACCCAGCCGGCCGACCAGACCCATCATGTCGGGCGTGGCCACCATAGAATCGAAGTCGGTCCAGCTTTCCTTCTGAATCTTCTCGACCAGCTCCTCGGCGCCCACGGCATCGGCGCCCGCCTCGCGCGCCTCGTTGGCCTTGTCGCCCTTGGCCACCACGATCACGCGCTGGCTCTTGCCGGTCCCGTGCGGCAGCACGACCGCGCCGCGGACCATCTGGTCGGCGTGCTTGGGATCGACGCCCAGGCGGACGGCGATGTCGACGCTCTCGTCGAACTTGGCGATCTTCGTTTCAGGCAACAGCTTGCACGCCTCGTCCAGGGAGTACCGCTTGTTGCGGTCGATCTTGGCGCGCGCCGCCTCGTATTTCTTTCCTACTGCCATGGTCTCTTCTTCCTTTGCGGCCTTGCGGCCTTCCACCGGGTTCGGGAATTCGAACCGTGCCTGGGTCTCGGCTTACGACTCCACTTCGATGCCCATCGATCGCGCGGTGCCGGCGATCGTGCGCATGGCCGATTCCAGGTTGGTGGTGTTGAGGTCGGGCATCTTCATCGTGGCGATGTCCTTCAATTGCTTCTGCGAAATCTTGCCGACCTTCACCTTATTCGGCTCCTTCGATCCCGACCCGGGCTTCTTCTGCGTGGCCAGCCCAGCCGCCTTCTTGATCAGGATCGGCGCCGGCGGCGTCTTGGTGATGAAGGTGAACGAGCGGTCGGAGAAGACGGTGATCTCGACGGGGATGGTGACGTCGTCTTTGGCCTGGGCCTGGGTCCGCGCGTTGAACTGCTTGCAGAACTCCATGATGTTGACGCCGTGCTGACCCAGCGCCGGCCCGATGGGCGGCGACGGGTTGGCTTTCCCGGCGGGAACCTGCAGCTTGATGAACCCTGTGACCTTCTTCATTTTGTCAGCCCTTGCCTTGCCCTTTGACCGTTACGATTTCTCGACCTGCGCGAAGTCCAGCTCGACCGGCGTGGCCCGGCCGAAGATGGAGACGTTCACGCGGATCTTTTGCTTCTCGCCCTTGACCTCGACCACCACGCCCGTGAAGTTGGCGAACGGCCCGTCGATGACCCGCACCGTCTCGCCCTCGTCGAACGAGATGCGCGGCTTGGGGCGCGAGGCCCCTTCGGTCATGGCCACGTTGATGTTCTGGATCTCGGTCTCCTTGACCGGCTGAGGGTTGGTCCCTCCCAGAAACCCGGTGATCTTGGGGGTGTTCTTCACCAGGTGGAACGTCTCCTGATCCAGATCCATCTGGACGAAGATGTACCCGGGGAAGAACTTGCGCGTCGTCGAGCGCTTCTGCCCCTTCACCAGCTCCACCACGGTGTCCGTTGGAATCAAGACGTCGCCGAATTTGCCCTGCAGGCTGGCCTGGCGCACGCGATCCTGCAGCGATAGCTTCGCCTTGTTCTCGTGCCCCGAGTATGTGTGGACCACGTACCACTTCATCGCCATCGGTTCTGTCCCGTCCCCTATCAGCGTAAGAACCAGTTAGTAAAGAATGCCCAGATGGCATCGAACCCGCTCAGGATGAGCGCGGAGATGAGCACAGTGACCAGCACGACGATGGTCGCGGCGGTTGTCTCCTTGCGCGTCGGCCAGGTGACCTTCTCCAGCTCGCGGGTCACATCCACGATCGACGCGAAAACACGTTCATTGCGATAGGCGACCAGCGCGGCGGTTCCAGCCACCACGATGGCCAGCAGATTGATGACCAGGTCGTTCGGCTTGGCGAAATAGCTCCAGACCCAGTCGGTTGCGCGCGACAGGATGAATGCCGCCAGCAGCCCGGCCAGGGCGAACGTTATATGTACGAACTTGTTCGGTCCCATTGTCTTTACGTCCCTGCAGGGCAGGAGGGACTCGAACCCCCAACCCGCGGATTTGGAGTCCGCTGCTCTACCATTAGAGCTACTGCCCTATTAGATACTCCCCCCACGCCCCCTCTTTCAGAGGGGGTGCCACAGGCCCTGGTGGCC
>DATLVT010000606.1:0-3996 GCA_035577105.1 Polyangia bacterium | reverse complement strand
GCGCCGGCCGCCTGCTCGGGCGACATGAAGTCGAGCTTCCCTTTGATGACGCCGGTCTGCGTCCGCTCCCGCTTGCCCAGCGCCTTGGCGATGCCGAAGTCGGTCAGCTTCACCTCGCCCTGCTCGCTGATGAGGACGTTGTGCGGGCTGACGTCGCGGTGAACGATGCCCAGCGGCTTTCCGTCATGGGTCTTGCCGTGGGCATAGGAGAGCGCCCGGCAGATCTCGGCGGTCATGTAGAGACTGAGCTCGTGGGGCAGGGCAACGCCGGCCTGGTGCGAGCGCTGCAGGATGCGCCCCAGATCCCAGCCGTCGACCAGCTCCAGGACCAGGAAGTAACGCCCGCCGGCAAGACCGAGGTCCAGAATCTGCACGATGTTGCTGTGCGACAGGCTCATCGAGATGTGGGCCTCGTCGATGAACATGTTGCGGAACTGCGGGTCGGCATAGATGGTGCCGTGCACGCGTTTCAGCACGACGGTCTTCTGGAAGCCCTCGCGGCCCATCTGCGTGGCGAGAAAGATCTCCGCCATGCCGCCGTCCGCGACCTTCCTGACGATCTTGTATCGACCGTGTTTCGCCATCCGCCCCCGGGAAGTTAGCACTATCCAGCCCCGATGGGCCGGCCTGCCGCCGCGGGAGTATGCCCGGGGCGGCAGGCGGTTGATGCGCGGTCTACCGGCGTGGTCGCGGCGAACGCCGTCCGCGCCGGGCCGACGCGATGGCCAGCATGAAAGCGACGAAAATTGCCGTCCCTCGGTTCCCGCCCGGACCGGATTCCTCGTCGACCGCGCAGGCGCAGCCGCCGCCCTTGGTGCCGGCGGTGATGCGCTGGACCGAGCAGACCGGATTCTGAAAATCGATGACGCAGGTGCCGACCCCCGTCGGCGTGGTGTCGCAAGACCAGCAAGGCGCCGGGCAGGTGATGTTCAGACAAGGGTCGGCCTTGCATTCGCCCAGCGTCGGAACGCAGCGCTCGCCCGGGCCACATTGAATGGCGGCGCATCTGTTGGGCTGGCACTGGCCGCTGGCCATGTCGCAGTACTGCCCCTTGTCGCACGTCACCTGGCTGCAGGCGTCGCTGACGCACTGGCCGGCCACGCAACGCTGGGTGGCGTTGTCGCAGGTGACGCGCGAGCAGAGATCGACGCAGGCGCCCTGATCGCAGTAGGTCCCTTCGTCGCATTTGACGCCCAGACACAGATCGACCTTGCAGGCGCCGCCGATGCAGCGCTGACCGGTTGGACAGCTTTCGCCGGGGCTGTTGCAGTCGACGCACTGGCCGGCCTTGCAATGCTGCGGCGAGGGGCAGGTGACCTTCTCGCAAAGCCCGATGCAGTCGCCGGTGTCGTTGTCGCACTTCATGTCGGCGGGGCAGGTCTTGCGCAGACAGCGCTGCGGCACGCAGATGTCGGCGATGCACTGGTAACCGGCCGGGCAGGAGAACTCGCCCGAGCCGCAGGGGATCTCGCACATGCCGGCGCGGCAGATGCGCCCGGCGTCGCAGACGGCCATGTTGTCGCCGACGCCGTCACAGTCGTTGTCCTTGCCGTCGCAGACTTCGGGGCGTGGCAACACGCAGCCCACGCAGACGAACCCCTGGGCGCCGGCGCAGACCAGGTGCCCGGCCTTGCAGTCGCCCTTGACGTCCACCTGGGCCTGGGTCAGCCCCGGGCACAGGCAAGGCGTGCCCACCTGCGGGAAGACGCCGTTGTCGACGATGCCGTCGCAGTTGTCGTCCTTGCCGTTGCACAGCTCCGGCTGGGGCGTGGTGACGGTGTCGCATTCCAGGTGGCCGTTGCGGCACACGGTCGTGCCCGACTGGCAGATGCCCAGGTTGTTGCCGCAGGGCAGGCCGGTGCCCGGCAGGTTGCCGTTGTCGATGACGCCGTCGCAGTCGTCGTCCATGTTGTTGCAGGTCTCGACGCCGGGCGTGACGGTGGGCGCGTCGCAGAACGTGCCGCTGCCGTCGGGCTTGCATTGCAGCAAGCCTCCCCGGCGGCAGGCGCCCAGCTGGCCGTTGGTGCAGCTCTGGCCCACCAGGAAGCCCTCGTCGATGCGGCCGTCGCAGTTGTTGTCCAGGCCGTCGCAGATCTCGTTGGGGACCGCGCAGCCGCAGCCGTCGCCGCAGGCGTTGGGGGGCAAGCCTTCGTCGATCTGACCGTTGCAGTTGTCGTCCTTGCAGTTGCAGGCCTCGACGGCGCAGTGGGTGAGGTTCACAAGATCCAACGGGCACATGTTCTTGACACCTTCATCGATGAGGCCGTTGCAGTTGTCGTCCTTGCCGTTGCACAGCTCGGCGGGAGGGACGGTCTCGGCGATGATTCCGATCAGGGCGGCCTTCACCGAGGCGGTGTCGGTCAATGACACCTTGATGGCGCTGGTGGTGCCGCCGGCGAAGGCGATGGTGTTGTTCACCGAACCGGTCACGCTGGCGTCGGTGATGACATACGTCTTGACGCCCGAATTGCGGAACAGCTTGCAGGCCTGGGCTACCGGATAGAACGTCGGACCGGTGGACAGCGCGCAGGTCTGAAAGTTGATGGCGCCCGGGTCTGTGTCGCACTCCTCGTTTCCGTCGGTGACCAGGATGACGACGTTCTGGCGGCAGGTCTTCTTGGGATCGGCGGCGGTCTTGATGAAGTTGTCGAAGTAGAGCCTCGCGTAATAGAGCGAACGGCCGAGCGGCGTGCCGCCGTTGGCGTGCAGTTCGGGATCGCTGATGGCGGCCACCGGGCCCGGATCCTCGGAGTCGTCGATATAGCGATAGATACGCGGCAGGTTGGCGTCTGCTGGATCGAAGTCCGAGGCCACCGGCTTGGTGCCGGGCGTGGCCTTGGTCAGATCGACGCGCAAGGCCTGGCTGATCGACTGGTCGAACCAGGCGCCGTACGGCGTCTCGGCGGCGGTGGTGTTCAGCGTGGTCAG
The DNA here is from genome assembly GCA_035577105.1 of Polyangia bacterium. Taxonomy (GTDB): domain Bacteria; phylum Myxococcota_A; class Polyangia; order Fen-1088; family Fen-1088; genus DATKEU01. Next base: position 1,068 of record DATLVT010000606.1, on the reverse strand, counting down.
CGGATCGCCCGAAAGCCGGCACCCGTTACCGACGCTGGGATCGACGTAATAATGCCCGACCGGGCCGGCGCCGCAGGCCGGCGAGGTGCAGGTGGCGCAGCCGAAGTTCATGGCCCCCCGGGGGGCATCGGTGCGCGCCAGCATCGGATCGCTGAGCTGCGGGAACGACATCAGGCCAAAGTTCGCCTCGTCGGTGCCGGTCTGGGCCAGCGCCTCGCGCAGGGCGGTCTTGAGGGCGTAAAGGCGGCTGAATTTTCCGGCGGGCGCCGCCGGGCAGCTCATCGCCTGTTCATTGATGCGCTCGCCGGCCCAGGTGCTGGTTTCGTCGAGCTGCATCGAACCCGACGTGTCGAACACGATCAAGATGTTCGGTCGCAACGACTGCGCCGACGCCGGACGCGCGGTCAACAGAGCGGCTGCAGCGGCGACGCCCCAGACGAGGCGCCGGGTCATCGTGCGCTCCGCGAACGGCGGCGGCGGGTGACGATCACGGCCAGGCCCAGCAACATCAGGCCGGGCGAACCGAAGGATGCGGTGAAGTCACCGCTGCCGTCGACGGTGCAGCTGCAACCGCCGCTGCTGGCAGCGCCACCGGTCGTTGTGTCGGTCTTGGTGTCGGTCTTGGTGTCGCTGCCGGCGTCGGCCACGGTCGTGCCACCGCTGCCGCCCGAATCGCCGCCCGAGCCGCCCGCGGCCGTGCCGCCGCTGCCGCCCGTATCGCCGCCTGAACCACCGGCGTCGCCGGCCGAAACTTCGCCGGCCCCTCCGCCGTCGTCGAAGTGTCTCTCGACGCTGACCTCGGCGACCAGATCGCCGCTGGCCGCGGCGTCGGTGGCGCCGCCGGTCTCGCCGGCCACATCGGCGGCGTCGTCGCCGGGACCCGCTTCGGCGACGTCGACGTTCGCGCTGTCGCCACCCTCGGCGCCGCCACCGTCGCTGCTGCTAGCCACGTCGCCGCCGTCGCCGCCATCCGTCCCGGCGTCCGGCGTGTTGTCGACGCAGACGCCGCCCCTGCAAACCTGCTGGGACGAGCAGACGACGTTGTCGCAAGGGTCGATGCAGACGCCG
>DATLVT010000605.1:0-4110 GCA_035577105.1 Polyangia bacterium | reverse complement strand
TCGGCGATGCCCCACCAGGAACCACCGCCGCAGGCCGTCGCGTTGGCGCTGATCTTGATATACCGGGCGGTCTGCGCGGCGAAGACGCTGTTGGTGAGGTTGACCGACGAGGTGCCAGTCGTGACGGTGGTGTAGGTCGAGTCGTTATTGGATACCGCCAGCGTCCAGCTGGGCGGATAGTCGCAGGACCAGGTGGCGCTGTTGCCGTCCCACTCGACACGACTGAATGTCTGGGCCGATCCCATGTCGACCTTGTACCAGTCGGTGGTGACCACCGGGGCGCCCGTGCTCCAGCGGGTGGAGCGATCGCCATCGAGCGACTTGGCCAGGGTCTCGGTGCCGGAGCTCCGCGACGCGGTCGGCGTCCACCCGGACGTCGACAGCGGCACCCACGACGACGGTCCGTAGACGTTGTACTCGGCGATGCCCCACCAGTTGCTGCCGCTACTGCCGGTCTGGCTGATCTTGATGTAACGCGCGGTCTGCGCCGTGAAGGTAATCGACGTCATCTGGCCGCTGCCGGAGCCGGAGGTCACCGTCGTGTAGCTTGAATTGTCTGTCGACACGGCCAGGCTGTAGCCGCGCGGATAGTCGGTGGTCCAGCTGTTCCCGGTGTCCAGATCGACGCGGCTGAACGTCATCGAGGTGCCGAGATCGATCTTGAACCACTCGCTCCCGTTCTGGACCGCGCCGGTGCTCCAGCGGGTGCTCTGGCGTCCGTCACCGGCTGAAGACGGAGGATCACTCCCGTTGCTGACTGAGGCGGACTCCGTGAGCACGGTCTTCGGCAGCGGGATCCACCCGTCGAACGACGCGGTGTCGCTGGACCCGGGCGCCGAGCCGCCCACCCAGTTGGCCGCCGTGCCGAACGTGCCGGTGCCGCCGCCCCAGACGACGGTCGCCGCCTGCGCGGCAAGACCGGCGGCGCCTACGGTCCCGATGACAACCGCCACCGCCACCCACTGTCGCCAGCGGACAAGAAAAAGCCGCCGCGACTTCTGCGAAGCACGCCAGGTCATCGCCGCCTGAAGACTTATTCGGCACCGTCGCCGGCGAACTTAAGAAAATCGCCCCGCGGCCGAGATCGGTCCAACCGATTCGTATTGCACGAGATACCGCGTTCCCGCCGGCCGACCTTGGGTTATGCGATGTTACCTTGATGATGTCGGGCGCGGCCGCAATGCAGCGGAGCGCTAGAGGTGGCCGTCCGTGTCGTCGCTGGCGGCGACGTAGTAGAGCTTGCCGTCCTTGCTGGTGGCGTTGGCGGTGGACACCATGTACGCGTTGGCGTTGTTGTCGTACGCCACGCCCGAGACGCTGGTGCCGGTGGTTCCGAACCGGTAGGTCTGTTTCAACCCGGGAACCCCGGCGCCGGTGGTGTCCTGATTGATGATGAAGAGGTACCCGTTGGTCGATCCGATGACGATCGTCCCACCGCGGTACAACGGCGCCGTCGCGAAGGCCTCGGCGCTGGTGTTGACCAGGTACGGGTAGCCGGTGATGGCGCTGCCGCTGGAGTTGAGGACATAGACCTTGCCCGCCTGGTTGCCGTAGTAGACCCGACTGTACTGGGCGTCGACGTAGTTGCTCTTCACCTGGCAGTTGCTGAGGCACCCGGCGTCGTGCTAGCCCCAGTTCTTCGCGGTGCCCGCGAAGTTGGGGTCGGCGGGATTGATCGACCACAGATAGCCGTTGTCGTCGCCGGCGTACAACGTGCTGGCGATGACCGTGATGCGGCCCGTGACAGCGATGCCGGCGCCGGGGTTGGTGTTCATGGTGGCGGCGCTCATCGCTGTGATGTCCACCTTGGCGATCTCGCCGGTCAGGCCCATGAAGCTGAAGGTGTGGCCGCTGATCCAGATGGCGGGCGCCGTGTTGTTCGACGTCACCGTCGTGTTCAGCGGCGAGCCCGTCGGCATGCGCGGACTGACCGCGGTCTTGCCAAGCACCCACAACTTTGGCGTCGCTCCCACCGTGGTGGTGCCAGCCCAGTAAAGGTTGTTGCTGTCCTGGGCCAGCGGCGAGGTGATCGTGCAGCCCGTCGGATAGATATAGGGATTGTTGGTGGTGTCCCAGGGCGAAACGGTGTCCTGGAGCAGCGTGTGGTTGGTGGTGCTGTCGATCAGCCGATAGACCTTGCAGGACGTGGTGGCGACGTAGACATAATGAACACCGCCGACGGTGTCCCAGCGCGGGCTGCCGATGACGTCGTCGCCGCTGGCCGACTCCCAGTAGTAGGTGGCGGTCGCCGCCGAGCCGGTCGTGGTGCGTACGTACACCCGATCGGCGGTGCCGTTCGCGTCGTGGTACCCGACGTAGGTCGAATAGTAGGTGAACGAGCTCCAGTCGAAGGCCGCGGTGGGAAAGCCTTCGATGCTGCCGGACGTGTCGGCCTGGGCGCTTCTGATCCACTGGATCACGGCGCTGTTCGTGCCGCTGTTGTCGCCCACACCGTCGGCGGCCGAATCGTCGTCTGCGTCGTAGGCCTCGCACGTCGTGCCCGACGCGCAGGTGGCATTGCCGAAAGCGATGCGCGTCTCGCCGTCGGCGGTGCCGTTACCGGTCAGCTTGACGTTGTTGACCACCGTGGCGGCGACCCCGCTGTCAAACGAGCAGCCGTTCGCCGTCAGGAACAACGACGTTGCGTAAATCTGGAGGTTGCAGTTCGTCCCGCTGACCCCCGCCCCGTTGGTGAAGGCGATGTTGTCGAAGCGCGTGAACGTCGTCACCGCGCTGTGATTGACGTTGATGTTCATCCCGTTGCCGTCGGTGTTCTTCACCTTGAGGCCGGTGATGTTCAGCGTGGGCGTGGCCGTCGCCGTGGAGCCGATGCTGAAGGCATAGGTGCCCGCGCTTTGAATGGCCGCCGTCGTGCTGCTGGCCGACAGCGTCCCGTCCATGGTCAGCGTCTTGCCGGTGCCGATCGCCACCGCGCCGCTGGCGGTGGGCAGGTTCAGCGTACCGCCGTTCGCAACCGTCAGGCCGCCCGCCATGGTCTGCGTCGCCGAGCCGACCGAATACGTCCCCCCGCTGCCCACCGACACCACGCTGCTGGCCGACGAGGCGTTCACGGTGAACGTGCTGCTGGCCAGAGTCCCGTTGTCAATGGACAGCGCGCCGCTGGCGCTGCTGTTTGCCCCCAGCGTCACCGTCGTGCCGCTGCCCGTACCGGAGTAGCGACCAGCCGCCAGGTTGACCACCTGCGCGGCGGTCAACGCGACGTTATACACGCGAAGGTCGTCGATCTTGCCGCTGAACCAACGTTCCGTCCCGGTGCCTCGCGCCCCGATGGCCCAGTTCTCGTTGATGGTCACCGAGCCTCCCCCAGCGGCGACCTGGCTGGCCACCTGGATGCCGTTTCGGTAAAGGCGCCACGTCGTCCCGTCGTAGACCCCGGCCAGGTGCACCCAGGTGCCAAGGTCGCCGATCGGCACCGCGTACGAGGCAATGGTGACCGTTGGGTCGTTCCAGGTGGCTACCTCATAGTTACCGCTGTTGATTCGCAAACACAGCTCTCGGTAGTTCCCCGATCCGTTGCCGTAACCGTGGGCGATGATATAGCGCTGACCATCGGTCGCCGTCGGATTCACCCATGCGGCGAGCGTGATCTGCCCGGCGAAATTCAGCGACGCCGGATTTCCCAAGGCGACATAGGCGCTGGTGCCGTTGAAGCTGCCCGCGGTGTGATTGTCGAAGGCGGTGGCAGGCACGGTGGTCTCGTACCACAGGGCGCTGCCAGACATGGTTCCGTCGTATCCGTTTCCTGAAGCGTCACTGGCCGTCGGACCCTGCCCCTCGTCGAACTTCCAGTAGCCGACCAGGCCGGTCTCGTCGGGTGTCTCCACGCGCAGGCTGTTGAATGAAAAGCCGGTGCTCTGCGTGACGTCGCCGGTGGTGTCGATGACCACCGTGCCGGTGCCGGCGGTGAACGTCCCCGAGGTCTTGTTCATGTCCGAAACGTGGATGGCGTATGAACCAGGCGACAGCGCGCCCGTCGTCATCGTCAAGCCGGAGTTGACCTTCAGCCAGTCCTCCAGCGTCCAGGTGGCGCCCGAGCCGTTGAGGGTCAGGTTGTTGAACGGCTGCCCGGCCGGGCGGATCACCTCGGCG
>DATLVT010000604.1:0-2659 GCA_035577105.1 Polyangia bacterium | reverse complement strand
GCGGTAGAGAGGCGCCGTCGCGAAGGCCTCGGAGGTGGTGTTGACCAGGTACGGGTAGCCCGTGACGGCGTTGCCGCTGGAGTTGATGACATAGACCTTGCCCGCCTGGTTGCCGTAGTAGACGCGACTGTACTGGGCGTCGACATAGTGACTCTTGACCTGGCAATTGCTGGCGCACCCGGCGTCGTGATAGCCCCAGTTCTTCGGCGTCCCCGCGAAGTTCGGGTCGGCCGGATTGATCGACCACATGAACCCGTTGTCGTCGCCCGCGTACAGCGTGTTGGCGATGACCGTGATGCGCCCCGTGACTGCGATGCCGTTCCCCGGGTTGGTGTTCATGGTGGCCGCGCTCATCGCCGTGATGTCCACCTTGGCGATCTCCCCGGTCAGCCCCATGAAGCTGAAGGTGTGGCCGCTGACCCAGATGGCCGGGGCGGTGTTGTTCGACGTCACCGTCGTGTTCAGCGGCGAACCCGTGGGCAACGTCCGCGCCGTCTTGCTCAGCGTCCACAGCTTGGGCGTCGATCCCACCGTGGTGGTGCCCGCCCAGTAAAGGTTGGTGCTGTCCTGGGCCAGCGGCGAGGTGATCGTGCAGCCGGTCGGGTAGATGTAGGGGTTGTTGGTGCTGTCCCACGGCGAGGTGTTGTCCTGGGTCAGCGTGTGGTTGGTGGTGCTGTCGATCAGCCGATAAATCTTGCAGGACGTCGTGGCCACGTAGACATAGTGGACGCCGCTGACCGTGTCCCAGCGCGGGCTGCCGATGATGTCGTCGCCGCTGGCTGACTCCCAGTAGTAGGTGGCGGTCGCCGCCGACCCCGTCGTCGTGCGCACGTACACCCGGTCGGCGGTGCCGTTCGAATCGTGATACCCGACGTAGGTCGAGTAGTAGGTGAACGAGCTCCAGTCGAAGGCCGCCGTGGGAAAGCCTTCGATGCTGCCAGAGGTGTCGGCCTGCGCGCTTCTGATCCACTGGATCACGGCGCCGTCGCCGCCATTCCCCGGGTTGTCGCCGACGCCATCGGCGGCGGAATCATCGTCGGCATCGTAGGCCTCGCAGGAGGCCTTGTCAGACGCACAGGTGGCGTTGCCGAACATGATGCGCGTCTCGCCGTCGGCGGTGCCGTTGCCGGTGAGCTTGACGTTGTTGGCCACGGTGGCGCTGACCCCGTTGTCGAACGTGCACCCGTTCGACGTCAGATACAGCGACGGGGCGTAGATGCGAAGGTTGTAGTTGTTGGCGGCGGTGCTGGCCCCCACGGAGAACGCGATGTTGTCAAAGCGCGTGAAGGTGGTCACCGACGAGGTGTCGGTGTTGATGTACATGCCGTTGGCAGTGGTGTTCTTCACCTGCAGCCCGGTGATGTTCAGCGTGGGCGTCGAGGTCGGCGTGGTGCCGATGTTGAACGTGTACTTGTTGCCGGCGCCGGTAACGGCCTGAATAGCGGCAGACGTGCTGCTGGCGTTCAGTATCCCGTTCATTGTGAAGGTCGTGTTGTTGCCCAGAGCGACCACGCCGCTGGCCGTGTCCAGGGTCAGGGTCCCCTGGTCGTACACGGTCAGGCCACCCGACATCGTCTGCGTCGCCGAACCAACGTGATACGTCGCGCCGCTGCCCACCGAGACCACGTTGCTGCTCGACGACGCGTTCATCGTCGACGCGTTGCTGTACAGCGTCCCGTTGTCGATCGACAGCGCCCCGCTGGCGCTGCTGGCCGCCCCCAGCGTGACGACCGTGTTGCTGCCCTTCCCCGAGTACCGACCCGCCGCCAGGTTCTTCACCTGCGCCGCCGTCAGCGCCACGTTGTAGACGCGCAGGTCGTCCAGAGATCCCGAGAAGAACTCGGATGTGCCCTCGCGTGAGCCGATGTTGCCCAGCCCGATGGTGCCGCCGGTGGGCGATGTCGTGCCCGTTCCTGGCGTCCCGCCGTCCAGGTACATGGAGTGGGTGGTGCCGTCGAAGGTGTAGGCGACGTGGTGCCAGCTGCCGGTGGCGGGCGGCGCCACCTGCGCGAAGACCACGCCGCCGCCGCCCCAGGCGGCGATGTTGCCGCCACGAATGCCCATCCCGATGACGGTGCTGTTGGCGGCGGTACGGTAACTGATCATGTCCTGAATGCCGCTGGTCGAGCCCAGGTTCACCCACGCCGTCATCGAGCGGGCCGCACTGGCGGCGGGCTGCGACGTGACCCCGATGGTTCCGTACGCGGTTGTTCCGTTGAAAGTCACCGCATTGTGATTGTCGAACGCGATCGAGGGGAGGCTGGACTCCGTCCAGTTGGCGTTACCGGACAGCGTGCCGTCATTACCGGTGCCCGAAGCATCCCGGACGGTCGTCCCCTGCCCCTCGTCGAACTTCCAGTACCCGACCAGGCCAGTCTCGTCCGGTGTCTCGACGCGCAGGTTGTTGAACGAAAAGCCGGTGCTCTGCGTGACGTCGCTGGTGGTGTCGATGACCACCGTGCCGGTGCCGGCGGTGAACGTCCCCGAGGTCTTGTTCATGTCCGAAACGTGGATGGCATATGAACCAGGCGACAGCGCGCCCGTCGTCATCGTCAAGCCGGAGTTGACCTTCAGCCAGTCCTCCAGCGTCCAGGTGGCGCCCGAGCCGTTGAGGGTCAGGTTGTTGAACGGCTGCCCGGCCGGGCGGATCACCTCGGCG
>DATLVT010000603.1:0-40625 GCA_035577105.1 Polyangia bacterium | reverse complement strand
GATCGCCAGCACCATCTGCCGGCTCGCCTCGCGTTGGGCGGGATCATCGACATAGAGCGCCTGGCTGGCGGCGTCCTCCACGATGCGGTCGAGGATCTCGGTGAAGGCCGGATCGGCCAGCAGCCGCTCCGCCGCCATCGCGCGGCGCTGTTGGTCAGGCGTCAGGGCCACGGGTCAGGGCTTCCCTTCACGCCGCGTCAGCTCACTGAAGACGGCCTGGGCCTCGGACGAGGCCGCCCAGACGGCGCCTTCTTCCTCGCTGGCGTCGAACTCGCCCCGCAGGTGACGGGCGCGCAGCGCCAGCGCGGCCGGTGTCGCGGCCACCTCCAGATCAGCGAGCAGCTGCAGCGCGGGCAGATCCAGCGGCGACAGATAGTCGTGGTAGTAGCCTTCCGCCGCCCTGTCGGCCATCTCATGCAGGCCCGCGCCCCGCAACGCGGCGGCCAGAACGTCTTTCGTGTGCATCACCAGTATCCCCATCGCGTGCCGCCGATCGCGCCCACCAGCAACACCACCAGCAGGACGATGAAGACGATCGCCAGCGGGTCGCCGAGCGAGCCGATATAGCCCGATCGCCAGCCATACCCGCCACCGGCCAGCAACAGAATCAGCAGGATGATCAGGATCAGCGTCATGCCGGCGTGTCCGGTTTCGGGGCGGGGCTTCTGGCGGCCTGGACGCGGCCGAGATCCAGGGTGCCGCGCAGCATCAGCCGGAACGCGGCCAGCACCGTCTCGCGCTTCACCTCATCCTCGACGCCACTCATCAACGCGACCCCCGCGACGTGCGCCAGCGTCACCAGAGTGGTGGCGGTGTCGCGGCCGGACAGCACGTCCACGATGCGTCGGTGCAGCTCGTTGACCTCGTCCTTATCGCAGCGCGACCACATGAAATGGACGAGGTAACGCACCTCCTGGCCAGCCTCCAACAGCTCCATCCGGCCCAGCGACGAGGCCTCCCAGTCATCGGCGGTGGGGTGGTCGTCGCGTGGACGCTGACCGGTCGATTCACGCTGGGGCATTGGTCCCTCCGGGTGACATGGGCGGGGGCAGCGGCGGCCCGCCCGGGCCGAGCAAGGGTGACAGCGCCGCGCGTTGCGCCAGCTGGCCATAGGCGCTCGGCATGCGGCCGCCGGCCAGCGCGCCGCGCACGGCGGCCGCCGTGGCCGGATCGGGGCCAGAAGGCGGCGCCAGCGGGGGCGGAGGCGGACCGGGTGGACGTAGCGGGCCGGGCGGACGTAGGGGGCCGCCAGGGGGGCCTCCCAGGCCCGGCGGCGCGGGCCGCTGGTTGGGATTGGGGGCGGGGGGCGACCCGGACGCCGGCGGGGCCGGGCTGGTCGGGGCCGGCAGATCCGACAGCAGCGCGACCCCGGGTGCCTGGCTCTTCATCGCCGCCTTGAAGTCGGCCAGAGCCGGCACCGGGGTGCCGAACTGGGCGCCCGCGACCCAGGTCTTCGTCCAGGCGTCGATCGCGGCCTTGTCGCGCTCGCGATCGTCGTCGAGCAGCAGCGCGGCGCGCTTCGTCTGCTGGTCCGCCCGGTCATTCTCGACATCGGCGGCGGTCTTCGCCTGCTGCACCTGGGCCAGCAGCATGTCGGTATTCGGCGGCGGGGGCGGTGTCGGCGGCGGTTGCCAGTCCGGCGGCAGGGCTTTGAAGTAGGACGACACGTCGGCGATGTTGACGGTTTCCAGCATCCTCGCGAGCGTGTTGCGGTATTCGGGTACTCCCGCCAACGGGTTGGTCAGACCGCCCATCTGGATCAGCTGCTCCTGCTTCGCCGCGATCTGGCCGAGCATGGCCAGCCGCTCGTGCGGTAACCCCTTACCGCCGACATTGACGCTGGTTTCCCACATCGTGGCCAGGGCGCGCGGGTCGATCGGCAGCCACTGCCCGCGAATGCGGATCACGTTGGGGCGGTCCTGCTGACGGGCCAGCATCTTGAGCAGGCCGGCGTAGAGCGGCGCCAGACCGGTTTCCGCCATGGTGCGCGCGACCATGTCCAGACGATCCTGCGCGGCGCTCGATTGCTGGGTGACCGCCATCGGCGTGGTCGACTGCAATTCGTCGATCGTCAGGCCGGATGAGGCGCGGGTGATGCCGGTACGGCTCTCGCGGATGCTCTCCAGCACCTCAAGCACGGGCAGCGCCTCCTTGCCCTGGAACGGCTTGACCAGCTCAGTCACCGCGCCGGCCTGCGCCACCCGGATGATGGCGCCGATCGCGGTCTGACGCACGTCGGCGAGGTTGGCCTGGCCCTGCACCATGACGGTGCGGGGAAACATTGATTGCCCGAGGCTGTCGAGGACCCCGCGCATCACCCTTGATTCGACCCGCTGCAGGTCCATGACCATGTCGGCCTGCGAGGAGCCGATGACGCGGCCGGGTTCCCTGTAGGGGGTGAAACAGCTCAGCGGGATCTCATCGACGCGCTCCCACTGCACCAGGGTCTGGGCATTTCCCAGGAAGTGCATGTGAATTAATTCGGCGCGATTGTCGCCGTCGATGTCCATCCGCACCCAGCCCTCGGCGTAGCGCACCAGGGACATGGATTTATCGTTGGGCGGGCTGCCTTTCAGGTTGTAGCCGGTGGCCGCGTCGCGCGCGATCGATTGCTGGCGCTGACGCGTGTTCATCGGATCGACGGCCCGATGCGCCAGGATCTTGTCCTCGGGCAGGCCCGCCTCGATCAGATCCGACACCGACACGTCACGCACATGGAACAAGGCCCGGGCACTGGCGACGTTGGCCGCGTCGGCGACGATCCAGACGCATTCGGCCGGCACGTGTTCGACCTGGGGCCATGCCTGGGTGGTCGAGCGGGTCACCGTGGCGGACCAGAACTCGGCCGGCGCGCCCTGGCTGAGATACATCTGCCCGTCAGGGGTTTTGGCGAGAGCCTGCTGCTCGTGCGGCAGCATCGGCCGGCGCACGATGCGGGAGGCTTTGATACCGGGTTCCGACAGCAGCATCTGCAGCTGCGGCAGCAGCAGGCCCTCGCTCACCTCAGTGCGCATGTGCTGCTTTTTACCCCAGGACCAGCGCACCCAGCCGGCCTTGCGCGTGAGAGCGTCGAGCAGGGCATCGTGCAGCACCGTCCAGCCCGGGTTGGCGACGAACAGCGCCCAGCGGGCGTAGTCGGTGGCCTGGCGGGCCAGCGCGGTGGCCGTCTGGTCTGATCCCGGCCCGGCGCCGGGGACCATGGACGTGGAAGCGCTGGCGTCGGAGCTGATCGGTTCGAAGCTCACGGGATCTTCGACGGCGGTGAAAAGTCGCAGCAGGGACGGCAAGGTCTGGCGGATGGTGTCGCGGACCACGGTCATGACGATCTTGGAACGGCCGTCCGGCAGCGGCTCATCGGGCGCGCCGGCGTAATAGCGGGACGCCGTCACGCGCTCGCGACTCAGATACTCATCATAAGACCGCGCGGCATCGAAATAAAACCGCCCGGTGGTGGCGATCTCGGTATCGGTCTTGCCGATCCGCTCGAAAACGATCTCCTGCTGCCATGCCGCGCCGGTGGGCCTGACGGTGGGTCGCAGCCCGGCGGCGTGACGGCGCAGCGTGGGCGGCAGGGACTCATCGGAGTCGGGTGGCGGGGTGTCGGAGCGAGTGGGCGGCAGCAGGAAAGCCAGCATCTGCTCGGCCGGGAAATTAAGGCCGGTGGGCCGCATGCCCTCGGGGATCAGGCCGGGGATATGGGGCAGCGGCGAGGGTGACGTGGACGCGCTGATCGCCGCCGGGGGCGGGGGGCCGGGCTGTTGGGGCATGGGCTGTTGGGGCATCGGGGGGCCGGGTGGCGGGTAAGTTGAACTCGCGCTCATCAGACGAAATCCCCCGGATACAGGTTCATGGCGATCGGCCGGTTGTCGTGCAGGCCGGACGTCATTCCCGACCCGATACCAAGACCTTGTTGCGCGAACGTATGTATCAGCGCGTCGGCGGCATCGGGGCTGGGAAGGCCCCTCGAGCGCATGCTCTGCTTGCTCTCGACCTGCATGCGGCCGTCGGACAGGAAAGCGTAGCGCGGGGCGACGAGATCCTCGCGCAGCTGGTCGTCGCGGGGCAGGCGGGTGGCGCGGGTTTCCAGCCACTCGCGCGCCCTGATCCACAATTCGTCGCGCAGCCGGCCGTAGCGTCCGGTGGTGGACGCGGCCTCGGCGACGTTGACGCCGAGGACGGGGAGATTTTGTTCATGCAGGCGATCGACCACGCCGGCGCCGATGCCGATCACGTCGATGACGACGAGAGCCGGCTTGTTGGAGATGGCGAGGTCGTATTCCGCCTTGACGGCGCCGGCCAGCTGCATGGTGTCGAACTGGCGCCAGCGGCGGGGCATCTCGGGGACGACGTTGCCCTGGCGTTTGATCAGCACCGACGCGTCGGCGCCGAAACGGGCGACGTCGACGCCCCATATCACGGGTTGGGTGGGATCGATCGGGATATCGCGCAGCATGGCGCTGTCGACCAGATCAGCCGGGATCAGCGTGTTGTCGCCGGCCTCGGGGAACTCGCCGAGGACGCGCACGCGGTAGGCATTCGAGTCGAGGCCGTAACGCTGTTCTATTTCGTGAACGAAATCAGGTGTCACGCGTCTCGAGTCGATGGAGGACACCTTCATGGTGAACCATCGATCGCGCTCCAGCATGTGGGCACGCCAGAAAAACCCGGTCGCGCGCGTCGGATTGCCGATCAGAAGGGTGATGGCGCCAGCGGATGACATGGAGCCGCCGGCGGCCTCGTAGACCGCCTCGTCGATGCCGGACGCCTCGTCGGCGACGAGCAGCACGCTGGCCGAGTGCAGCCCGGCCATCGCCTCGGGACGATCGGGACGGGAGGTCCGCGCGGTGATGAAACACTCGTCGTCCGCCTTGAGGGTGATGTGGTCGGACGTGTAATCCCACAGCTCGCGCCAGGACCGGGGGAGGGTGCGAAACCATTTGTTCAGCTCGGGCCACAGCGCGTCGAACAGCTGCGGCGCGGTGGGCGCGGTGACGGCGATCTTGAACGGCGCGCGCGTGTTCGCGAACCAGACGATCACCCAGGCGGCGAAAGCGGTCTTGCCGACGCCATGGCCGGAACGAATGGCGACGCGGGTCTGGCCGCGCGCCAGCGCGCGCAGCGCTTCCAGCTGCCACGGGTCCGGCTCGACGCCGAGGATCTCGCGCACGAAGGCGATGGGCGCGCGGGCGTAACGGGTGATCGCGGCGTGGAACGGATTGGGGGCGGAGGCGATGTCCTCGGCCCAGGTGGAGGATGGGCTTATCGCCGCCGGCTGGCTCATTTCAGCGGCTGTCGGTTGAGGCAGGACTCGATGATGCGCGACAGCATCTCGTTGCGGGCCTCGGTGTTGTGGTTGAACATGTAAAGCGCGATGCCGATGAACACGATGTTGAGCAAGACCAGCAACAACATCGCCGGCGGCAGGGTGCCGATCAGCTTTTCACTGATGCCGGCGAGCAGGCCGGCGTTGCCCCGTTCACCGGACACCTGACGCCGACGGTGAGCGGAGAGGTATGTTGCTAAATCGAAATAAAGTTGAATTTTGGGTGAGCGGGGGGAAAATGGGGGCCAGTGCCATTGGCCCTCGGCGATCGAGGGGGAGGGTCGGCCGGTCGTTCCGCCCGCGTATACACTTCGTTACGCTAACGCTACACCCCTGGGTCGCGGCTTCCGTCAACACCACACAGGCCCATGCGCACTGTGCAGATGTCATGATATACCAGCCCAACCCATTGATAACACAGGCACAATCACCCCGGCCACCTGATCAAACGGCGGTTTGAAGACACATCCGAGGTTTGTATGAAGCACTAACATGCGCCCTGTTCAGTGTTATTCGGTGGGTATTTCCAGTGTCACAGGCTGTTTGGCGTTCACGTCCTCCGGTTGAGCTTCATGCTCGATCGTCGTCAGCGCCTCGCTGACCGCGCGTGCCGCGATGAGATGCAGCTCCAGCACCGAGTTTCCGCTTGTCTCGATGTGCTGCGTCGGCTTGCCCCACGCCCGATCGAGGATCGCCGTCGCCGCCGCGAACTGGTGCGGCCCTTTGAACCTCATCAGCTTGATCAGCGTGTGGATCGCCTCCTTCGTCTGCGCGCGACACAGGTCCCGCATGTTCTCGTGATTCGCCTGCAGCGCAACGCCTTTCGGATTGCCTGACCGACCCTTGACCCACGCCGGATTGCCCGGTTTTCGTTTCGGTTCATGGTCAATATTATGTAAAGTCAGGCCCATTCCAGCCCCTTCTTTCACGTGTTTCAGCCGGATTGTGAGACATCCCCGCTATCACGCGCGATGATGTTTCGCCAGCCCCACCACGCCAGCAGGACCGCGTCCGCCTCGTCGTGCCGCTTCAGCCCGCTGTAGCCACCCAGCAGCGCGTCCGCCAGCGCCAGTCCCGATGCCTTACCCCCGCCACGGCCCCCAGGAAGCCCGTAAGCGCCCCGCCACACCGTCGGCTCAGGGAAGACCGCCCTGACCTCCCCGACCGCCTCCAGACCCCCCTGGAGCCGCCCGTAGCCATACCCCAGACTGAAAGCTCCCACGGCCCCCTGCCTCGGCGCCGCGCGCTGCGCCTCGATCACGGTCAGCGCCGCCCGACGCGCCAGCGCCAGGATCTGGCTCATCGGCAGCCGCGCGAGCGCCAGCAGCTCGACCATCTCGGGCTTTTCCGCCGCTTTCCGGCACCGGATCAGCGCCGCCGCCCCGGCCACGCCGGGATCGATCCCCAGCACCAGCGTCATGTTTCGTGCTTTTTCAATGACTTAGCCTCATTTCAATTACGCTATCTAAACGATAGGTGGAGGATAGTGGAGGGTCACCCTGTTATGCTGCATACACGCGCGCACGCGCATGATGAAAGGGAACAAGGCGATCCTCCACCGCTCTCCACCCATTATTACGATATTGCATCTGTTTTTATCTGTTTTTTCCGCTCAGACCGGCGTGAAACCGCCACTTTCCTTGTCAAACGCGTCCTTCAGGCCAATCCCTCTGACAAACTGTTTCCCTTGTAGCGTCACATACCGAACCCCCTCGACCCTCTCCAGTAATCCCCGCAGCCGCCAGACATCGCCCGGCGTCTCGCCGTTCTCCCGGCACCAGCCCTCGAAACTGAGTTTCAGCGCCACCGCCGGCTCACGCCGGCCAGCGTCGATCACGCACCGCTCCTCCAGCCACCGACTGAAATAATCCTGCGTCTCGAAATAGCTTTTCGTCGCGTCCAGCACGGCGGCCGGCCGCTCCAGCCCGTCGCGTCGCCACGCCACGCAGCCGTCGATCATCCAGCGCAGGATCGCCGGCCATTCCGCCCGCAGCTTCCACCCCAGCCTGGCGTCCGGCACCACCGGACGCCGGATGAACGGCACGATGTTGAACCGTCGCCGGGCGGCGTTGTCGACATTGCGTAGCCTCGGCTTGTGGTTGCCGCTGATGGTCAGCTTGAAGCGCGGCGTGTAGGTGAAGAAATCCATCCGCATGAACCGCGCCGTGATCGGGTCGCCGCCGGTGATCTGCTTGATCCTGGCCTCGGCCCAGACCTGCCCTTCGTCGACCTCCGACGCCACCACCAGCCGCGCCCCGGCCAGCATGGCGAGATCCGCCGGGTGCCGCTCGTTGCGGCTCGCCGTGAACGTATCCATCGATGCGACCGTGGCGAGCCGGCCCATGATGCCGGCGATCGTGTTCATTAGCACGCCCTTGCCGTTGCCGCCGTCGCCATAGACGAAAATCAGCGCATGCTCGTCGGTGACCCCGGTCAGGCAGTAACCGAACCAGCGTTGTAAAAACCCGATCAGCGCTTCGTCGCCCCCGGTGGCCTCACGCAGGAAACGGAACCACAGCGGGCAGCCGTCTTCACCCCCGCCACCATCAGGCGCGGGTTCCACGGCGGTGATCCGGGTGACACCCTCGCCCGGCCGCGCCGGCCGCAGCGTCCCCGTCCGCAGATCGACCGTCCCGCCCGGCGTGCCGAGCAGCCACGGGTCGTTGTCCCAGACCTCATGGGTGACCGCGAACGCCCGCCGTGCCTCGGCGAGCCGCTCCACGCCGCGCGCGAACGAGGCCTTGCCCATCTGCGTCGCGACCGAGGCACGCGTGTCGACCTGGCCGGCCGCCCGGCGCGCCATGCGGCTCGCCCAGTCATAGGCCAGCCGCGTCTCCTCGGCCCGCCAGTGCGCGCCGTCCCAGATGAACCACAGCCCGCGTGTGTGATCATACCGCAACCGGCCGCGATAATTCGCTTCGAACGCGTCCGCGATCCCCGCCTCGCTGACCCGTTCACCACCAGCCGGGGTCGTCAGGGCCGCCAATGCCTCGCCCGAAAGCTCCCCCGGCACATCGGCCAGTGGGTCCTCCGCGATCGGCGCGAACTCGGCCGCCGCGTGCCGCGACGGCCGCTTCCAGCCGGGCACGGCATCCCGCGCCAGCGTCATCAGCCAGCCGATGCCAAGGCGATCGGCCGGCGACCGCTTCCAGTGTTCCCAATGCTCGGCGGTCGCCTCGGCGTCGTATTTCAGCTCTGACCGTTGCGACCACAGGTCGAACGCCTCGAATCCTTCATCGCTACCCTCGGTCGCGTTGACCGTGGCCAGCCCGATTTTCACCCACGCGTCCCAGTGCAGATCCTCGTTGGGTATCACCTCCAGCGCCGCCGTCACGTCCTCGATCGGCCCGCGCAGCGTGGCGGCGACAGGCGCTCCGAGCGCCCGCGCTCCCTCGCGCACGCCACCACCCCCGACGCGGCCGTCGCCGCCCCGCTCCCGGGCCAGACCAATGAGCCACCAGACCAGGTCGCTGAGATCGGCGTCGCCACCGCCCGTGCCGTCCCATCCGCTCACCGTCACGTAGCGGGCGCAGGCGTGGTAAACCTCGATGCCGGCGCGCGGGTGGCACGCGGCGTTACCGCCCCACGCGGCCAGATCGTCGGCGTTCAGGGAGCGCAGCAGCGGTGCGAGCATCATCGAGGCCTGCACGGCGACGGGCGGCTCCTGACCCCCGCCGGGCGCCCGCAGCCGGCCCATGATCCGAAACCCCTTTCCCGAGGGCGTGATCTCGCGATACGCGTCCGCCGTCTCGGCCCAGTCGAGCAGCATCCGCGCCCACGGCGCGATGTCGCCGGTGACCGGGTCGCGCCCCTTGTCGATGTCGATCCAGACCCGGCCGATGTCGCCGACGACCTTCCACCCCACGCCGGCCGTTGGTTGCTGTTCCGCCGTCGCCGCGTCGCGTGCCTTCGCCCAGACCACCCCGCTCGGACTGGCGACCGAAGCGGACGCCTGGGTCCCGGGCACCACGGGCACCTTGGTGGAGTGCTTCGCGCCGGGGGGTGTGTGCCAGTACCATCCGCACCAGCGCCGCTGGTCGAGCATGTCCTTGAAAGCGTCCAATAAATCCAGATTGACGCCGCGCGTGTTCTCTGTTGCTGTCATCACTGATCCCCGTGTTGAGAGGCAGTCGGGTTCGTTCCCGTCAGACTGCCGACCGAGACGCGAAAAGCCCACCCGGTGGCCGGGTGGGCTTTTCTGATTGTTATCCCCATGATTCCCCGGGTTGTCCCCAGGACCGGACGATCATGGCTCGTCCTCGTCTTCATCGATGAGGAAGACCCGGGCCTCGATGAAGATGCCCCAGCCGTCCTCGTCGACCGCCCTCACCCTGACCTTCGACGTACCGGGCCCGCCGTTGGGCACGACGTAGACGATCGCGTCGTCAGGAGCCGCCGCGATGGCGGCCAGCAGCTCGGCCTTGGTCATGTCCGGTCCTCCTCGCGCGCGACGGCCGCGTTCAGCTCCGCCGCCAGCGTCTTGGCATACGCCAGCGCGGCCCGGTATTCGCATCGATCGGTGCGCCCGACGAACAGTCCGCCGCCATACCAGCGGATCGACACGAGATGGCGCGCCTTCTCGCCGATGAACCTTGGCCGCCCCATCATGTCGGTTTCGACCACCGCCACGTTGGCGTACTTGCCGGACCATTTGCCACGCGTGGACGCGGCCGAGGTCATCACGATGAAGCGGGGAAACAGATCCAGCTGGACGGGGCCGCCGTCGGCTGGCAGGGTGGCGATTGGAGTCATGTTCTGGTCGTTCATGGTTCTTGGTCCTTGTGTTGTGTGTTGACGCCGCCGGGGTCTTGCCGCCCCGGCGGCGGTTTCGTTCTCAGTCCTGCTCGCGGCGCAGCCATCCGGCGCCGAGAACCATCACGTAAAAGAAACGGTCATCCGCGTACTGGCGCAGGGAATACTCCGCGTCGGGGTGATCGGCTTTGTATTCAAGAATGGCCGCGTGGGCGTCGAGCGCGAAAACCCAGCGCGAGGCGTCGTAACGGTCCTCGGTGGTGATCAGGCGCGCGGCGGCGGCGTCGACGGGGATGCTCATGCGTCCGTCCCCGCGTGGCGTGCCGCGCGACGCGCCGCCGCGATGGCCAGGACTCTCCGCGCGTGGTCGATCCAGTCCTGCGCGAACGCGACCGCCTCGGCCCGCGTGGTGAACGCCTTTCTCGTGTTGGTGTTGTGGGTGCCGTTCTCGCGGACGACGACCGGGATGTAGGGGAAACGGGGATCGCGTCCCCGTTTGACGGCTGACGCGCGCATCGGCTGTGCCCCGTCGGTTTCAGGGTCGCGCTCATCGCGCGTCCGCACGTTGGTCCGCGTGCCGTTCCGGCTGAACGTCATGCCGGCGAGCCAGCCACGCGGCAGCCGCTCGCGGGTGGCGACCAGCACCATGGCCGCGTCCCGCTCCGTCCCGAGGTCGAAGACCTCGCGGTGCTGGCAGGCCACGCCGCCGTCCCGGCCGACCGGCCGGTAGATCTCCAGGGTGAATTTGGTCATCGGGTGTGTTCCTTGTCGGTGTGTCGGCGTGTCGGGATTATTCTCTTTCCGTCATGAAAACCCAGTAGCTGGCTTCTTCGTGCCACACGCCATGGTCGTCGGTGTCGGGATACATCCCGTGACGGTCCTTGTAGGGTTTCGCGGTCAGATAGTCGGAACCGCCCTTGCATGCGGCGATGAAGGCCAGGCACTGCTCGCGGGTCGCGTGGTAACCGGTCATGTCGTGTGTTCCTGTAGGTTGTCGGTGTGTCTGGTTTCGTCTCGTTCAGTCCAGATAGGCCCTATCGAGCCAGGATGCAAGAACTTGTGCGCGGTTATGTTTTCAGAAAGCCGGCGGCGGTGGCGCGTCGGCCATGTGGGCGATCATCTCTTCAAGCCACCCGGCGACATAGGCTGGCACGCGGGCCTGATCGAGCGCCCAACGGTGGACGGTGTTGTGGGAGACGCCCAGGCTGAACGCCAGGCCGCGCTGCGACCAGCCAAGCTGGTCGAGGGCGGCGCGGAACTCAGGGGCGGTCATGCGGCACCCTTCCGCTGCGCGTTGATGTAGCCCATGCGCCAGGCGTGCGATGTGATCCTGCTTCGTCATTCGCTCAGCCCCCCTTCGCGGCGGCGAGAGCCGACCGGCGTGTGGCGAAACCGTCGACCGTCTTGCCGTTGATGCGGGCGGCCCATGTCGTGACCTTGCGTTGGTCCGCGCGATTGGCCGATCCGGTGTAGGGGTTCACCGTCTTGTTCGTCCGGTCCGCTTGTTCGAACCGGGTGACTTTCCAGACCTCGACCATCGCTCAGCCCTCCATCTCGTCAGCGGTGGCGAAGTCGGAGAACACCAGGCGGCTGCCCTTCAGCGTGTGCCAGCCGATCCGGCTGGAGCGCCACACCTTGCAGGCGATCGAAACAACGTCGCCGGCCTGAACGACATCGCCGCCGACGAGCCACCGGCCGTTGACTTTCTTCGCTGTGGTCCGCTGGCCGTTCAGGATCGCGGGAAAGGTTTTCGTCATCTGCTATCTCCGTCTCTATGAGGGCAATATGCCCACATGAGGGCGGGATGTCAACAGGGAACGTGAGGCTTATCGAAAATAATCCGTTCAGGACGCGAGGCCCGTGGGGGCATGCGGCGTTGCAGCGCGACGTCGGTTTCATCTGGCATATCAATGGTTTCCTTGTCGGGTGTGGTATTGGGCTACCGTAACGGGGTATCATTATGATCACACTGTAGCGGCTGACGCAACAGAGCTGTTGCATTGGTCCCGGTGGGCTGCCATATACCTCGACCCGACATAACACGGAGCAACCTATGACGACCCTCGATAGCCCGGCCAGGGTGACCATGGACGCGAAGGAAGTGGCGTCCATGTTTGGTCTGCCGGTGGCCACGATCTATGCCATGGTCCGCACCCAGAAAATTCCGTCATTTCGCGTCGGCACCCGCGTGCTGTTCCTGAAAGAGACGATCGAGGAGATGATGGACGAAGGCCGCCGCCGGCCCGGCCCCGACTCGTGGTGAGATCCACGCCTCGCCCGTTATGGCCGCATCAGCAGGCGGTACTGACCGACCTCGTGGTCGGCCACTGGCTGCTGCTGTGGGAGATGGGGACCGGCAAGACGGCGGCTCTGGCCGTCGCCGGCGGCATCGTCGGCGGCCGGCAGCTATGGCTCAGCCCGGCGATCCTGCTGCGCCAGACCGCCGCCGAGATCGCCGCCTGGCGTCCCGGTGTCAGGGTGCAGATCCTTCGCACTGGTCGCGACACCGTCGATGACACGGCCGACGTGGTGGCGGTGTCCTATGACATGATGCGGCGCGAGTCGGTCTGGAAGCAGCTGTTCCGCCTCCGCTGGGACAGCTGTGTGTGCGATGAGGGCCACATGCTCGGGCACGGCCGCGCCATTCGCACGCGGGCATTCTATGGCGCCATGCACACCAGCCCGGGCGCGCTGTTCCGTCGCTGCGAGCGGGTCTGGATCGCCACCGGCACGCCGGTGATGTCCAGCCCCGACGAACTGCATCCGCATCTGTCGCGCCTGTTCCCCCAACATATCCCCGACCAGCTGCGCCGGACGGATTTCATCGAGCGCTATTGCATCACCGTGCAGCGCACATTCGGCACCATCGTCGTCGGCGCGCGCAACACCGGCGAGCTGTCCGATATCCTGAAACGCTGCGCCTCGCGGCTGCGGCTGACCGACGTCGTCGCCAATCTGCCGTCGCTGCTGATCGATCACGTCCCGGTCGAGATCCGCGCCGCCGATCGCCGCGCCATCGAGGAAACCATGACACCGGCCCAGCGGGCTGAGCTGCACGTCGTCCTGACCCAGATCGAGGGCGGCGACGAAGCCGGCTGGCAAAGGCTGCAGGCGATGCTGCTGCCGCTCGCGTCCACCCGACGCGTCCTCGCCCTGGCCAAATCCCCCGCCGCTTTGGAGCTGATCCGCGCCGAGCTGGCCGGCGGCACCGATCGGATCGTGCTGTTTGGCATCCACCTCGCCGCGCTGCACATGCTGCGCGACGCCCTGGAGGGGTCGGCGGGGGCGCGGCTGCTGGTCGGCGATACCGCGCCCAACGCCCGGGCCGACGCCCTGGCGGCGTTTCAGGACGGCTCGTGCAGGGTGCTGCTCGCGTCCACGCGCGTGGCCGGCTTCGGCCTGAACCTACAGGCCGCCCGAAGGGTGATCTTTTTGGAGTCCGACTGGACCCCGGCCGCGCTCGATCAGGCGGTGGCGCGGGTCTGGCGCGCCGGGCAGTATCGCCCGGTACACGTGTCGCTGCTGTCGGTCGCCGACAGCGTCGATCAACGCGTCGCCGCGATCGTCGCGCGCAAACGCGTCGTCATCAACCAGATACTCGGAGAACCCGTTACAAATGGATAATGAAATCACCGCGACGATCCACCTGCGCCTCTCGGCCGAGGACCTGTTCGCCCTGCTGGCCAGGACCATGGGGCGGCCGATCCTCGATCCGGTCGCGGTCGAGGCCGCGACCCCGCGCGTGACCGACGCCATCGCCGGCGCCATGGTCAGCGTGGATGTCGGCCAGCACCGGCAGGCCGAAACCGTCGTGACCAAGGTCACGCCAGAGGCGGAGCCGGAACCGGCCCCCGCCACCGTTTCCACCACGCCGCCGCCGGTGCCGGTGACGGCCGCGAAATCGTCCCGCGCCGCCCGCGCGGCGGCGCCTTCCCCCGCGAAGACCGAGGCGAAGACCGAGGCGCCCGAGCCGCTGTCCGAGTTTGGCCTGCGCTCGCTGCTGTCCAAGGTCGGCACCGTGCATCCGAAACAGGTCAAGGGCGTGATCGATCTGCTGCAGACGCACGGCGGCCATCGCCGGCTGTCCGAGTGTCCGGCCACGACCTGGCCGGCGATCGAGAGCGCGGCCCGCGCCGCGCTCGATCAGTACGGCGCCAAAACCACCAGGGGCACCACGGGGGACGCGGCATGACGTTCCGCGAGCCGACATGGACGTGCCAGGTCTGCGGCTACGCCATGGACGCGGCCTCGCCGGTCGTCGGGGAGGGGCAACACACGCCGGAAGAGGATGACGTGTCGATGTGCATGAACTGCGGCCAGCTCCATGTGCGCCGCGCCGAGCGGTGGCGGCTGATGACGGCGGTTGAAAAGGCCGCGCTGCCGCCGGGCATGTGCGAGCTTCTCGACCACATGGAAACCGCGCGCCGGCAAACGTGGTCGTCGATCATCAAAGACCTGACGCAACGGGGAGGCCGCGCATGAGCATGACCGCCGCACGCGGCCACAGCCCGCTCGGCATGTCGGTACTGGAGCGGCGCGTGGCCTGTCCCGGGTCGATGCGGATGGAGGAGGGCCGGCCCGACACGCCGTCCGTCTACGCCCGGCGCGGCACCGAGCTGCACGCCGTCGCCGCGCATTGTCTGAGCCGGGCCATCGACGCGATCGACCACATCCCCGACGATGCCGACGGGGCGGCGATCGTGCAGGCCTACCTCGACGTCGTGCGCGCGGCCGCCGTCGCGCATGCCCCTGGTGCCATGCACATCGAGCGCGAGTTCCAGCTGACCGCGCTGAGCGAGCTTTACTGGGGCACGGCGGACGTGGTGCTGGTCGCGCCGCCGAAACTGTGGGTCTGCGATTTGAAGACCGGTGCCGGGCATCCGGTGCCGATCCGCAGGCCCGACGGGCGGCCGAACATGCAGCTGGCCGGCTACGCGCTCGGTGTCATGCAGTCGCTGCCGCGCGACCTCGGCAGTGAGATCACCGAGATCGAGCTGGTCGTGGTGCAGCCTCGCCTCGGGCCGCCCCAGAGCGTGACGCTGTCGGTCGGCGAGTTGCACGACCTCGCCGCCGATCTGCTCGACCTCGCCGAGGCCGTGGTGAAGCCCGACGCGCCGCTGAACCCGGGCGGGCATTGCACGTTCTGCCGCGCCGCCGTCGACTGCCCGGCGGCGCGGAGCAAGGCGCTCGCCGTGGCCCAGGTGGAGTTCGACATCGTCGCCAACCCGGAACACGCCATGGCCCCGCCGCTGCCCTCCAAACTGACCCTCGACCAGCTGTCGCGCGTGCTGTCAGGGGCACGTTTTTTGGAAACGTGGGTCGCCGGCGTCGAGGCCTATGCCAAGGCGCTGGCCGACAAGGGCGTGGAGATCCCCGGCTGGAAACTGGTCAACAAGCGCGGCCGGCGGATCTGGGCGGACGAGGTCGCGGCGGGCGTGGTCATGGAGGATCTGCTAGGCCAGGCCGCTTTCGTAACAAAGTTGCACAGCCCCACGCAGGCGGAAAAGATACTGAAGGCCCACAAGGTGAAGCCGCCGGCGGAATGGCGCGACCTCGTGGTGATGAGTGACCCCGGCACCGTGTTGGCGCCGGACCACGACCCGCGCGCGGCGGTTGGCCCGCGCGTGGGATTTGAAGCCGTCGAACCCGAGGAACCGTGAAACATGCCGAAACGAATCATGCACCCATCGATCACTCCACAGCGCGTCCTCGACGCGCTGGAACGCTACCGCGTCGTCCTCGACGACCCGGGATTTTGCCTCGCCTGCGGCGCCGACGCCGAGGGTGTCGAGCCGGACGCGCGGCGTTACGAATGCGAAACATGCGGCGCGCGCGAGGTATATGGCGCCGAGGAGCTGTTGATGATGGGTGTCGCCTGACCCGTGAAACCCGAGGAGCCGTGAAACATGCACCCGCTCACACCGATACCACTGAGACTAAGGAACAATCACATGGCGTTACAAACCAAGATCGTCACGAAGACCCTGCGCGTCGGCCCCGGCCGGCTGAGCTTTCCGCACCTGCTGGAGGAACACGGCTTCAATAATTCCGAGCCGAAGTTTTCCACCGTCCTGTTGCTGCCGCCGTCTTATGACATCAAGCCCTTGCTGGCGGCGCTGACCGATGTCTGCGAGCAGGCATGGGGCCGCGATCAGCGGAAATGGCCATCGACGGCGCGGAAGCCCGAGAGCGTGGTGCGTGACTGCGCGGAGAAGGACGGTCTGGCCGGCTACGACGAGGGCTGGCATTTCGTTTCCTGCTCATCGAAGGAGAAGCCCACCATCGTGCATGCCGATCTGTCGCCGCTGCGCGAGAAGTCCGAGGTCTACGCCGGACGCTGGGCCAACGTGACGATGCGGCCGTTCGTATATAACAACGTCTCGACCGGCGTGTCGCTCGGGCTGAACAACGTCCAGCTGCTGAAAAACGACACCGTGTTTGGCCGCACCAGCGTGAAGCAGGATTTCGATCCGATCGCGTTGGACATGGAAGAAGAGGAGGACTTTTGATGGAGCTGGACCGCGTCCTCTTCCTCGACCTCGAGACGCGGTCCACCGTCGATCTGCGGGCGACCGGGGCGTATGTCTACGCCTCGGACCCGTCGACCGAGGTCACCGTGGCGCGCCTCGCGATGGGCCTTGAGGAGCCGGTCGAATGGCTGCCCGGGCAGGCTCTGCCCGACCGCTTCCTGGCGGCGATGCGGGACGAGATGATCGAGGTGGTCGCTCATAACGCCCAGTTTGAGCGGCTTATGATCGAATACATCCTGCACCCACGCCACGGCTGGCCGCTGCTGCCGATCGACCGCTGGACCTGTACCATGGCACGGGGACGCGTGCTGGCGCTGCCCGGCAGCCTGGACGGGGCCGCCATGGCGCTCGGGCTGGACGTCAAGAAAGACGCCGTCGGCTATCGCCTCATGCTGCAGATGTGCAAACCGCGATCGATCCATCCGGTCACCGACGCGGTGACGTGGTGGGACGACGACGATCGCATGCGCCGGCTGTCGGACTACTGCGCGATGGATGTCAAGGTGGAACGAGCGGTTTACCGATCGACCCCGCCATTGCCGGCCGACGAGCAGGCCGTCTGGGATCTCACCGAGGCGATGAACGATCGCGGGGTTCGTTTCGATCTGGATTTCGTTCGCGCCGCCCGCGCCGTGGCCGCCGACACCCGCGCGCTGCTCGACGAGGCGATTTTCCTACAGACATCCGGCGCGGTGGCGCGGGCATCGAACGTCGTCACGCTGAAAGCGTGGCTGTTGTGGCGCGGCGTCGACCTCTCGCCGCCGCCCGAGCTGGTGCGCGGCCCCGTGGCGGCGATACTCGACGGCGAGCTGAAAGCGGACCCGGACGTCGACGCCGAGGTCGAGGACGAGCTGGAGATCGAGGACGAGCGGCCAGCGCCCGAGCTGCGTCGGCGCGACGTGCTGCGTCTGATCGCTGATCCGCGTGTCGGGGATGTCGAGCGGGCGGCCCTGCGGACGCGCCTGGAGGCCGGCAAGATCTCGGTCAAGAAGCTCGACGCCATCCTCGCCCGGGCCGACGACGACGGCCGCGTGCGCGGCCTGCTCGGCTATCATGGCGCCTCGACCGGGAGATACATATCGACCGGTCTGCAGGTGCAGAACTTCCCGCGCGACGTCTCGAAAAACTGGGACCTCGACCGGACGCTGCTCGATCTCGGCGCCGAGACGGTCGACGCCATCGCCGGGCCGCCGCTCGATGTGATCAGCAAGATGCTGCGCGGCGCGATCGTTCCGATGGACGGGCATGAGATCGCCACCTGTGATTTCAGTTCCGTCGAGGCGGTTGGCGTGGCGTGGCTGGCGGGGCAGGACGATCTGCTGCGCGCGTTCCGGATGCAGCGCAAGATTTACGAGGAGATGGCCGCGCGCGTGTATGAACGCGACGCGAAAACCATAACCCACGACAGCGTCGAGCGGCACGTCGGCAAGACGCTGGTGCTTGGCGCCGGCTATCAGATGGGCTGGTGGAAGTTCCGCGAGACGTGCCTGGTGCAGGCCGGCGTGCTGCTCACGCCCGAGGACGCGCAACACGCCATCGACACCTACCGCGCGACGTTCAGCATGATCCCCCAGCTGTGGCGCGACATGAACGAGGCCGCCATCAACGCCGTCCGACACCCGGGCATGGTGACCGCCGTTTCCGGCGGTCGCATCCGCTTTCGCCAGGACCGCAAATGGCTCCGCATGCGCCTGCCCTCGGGACGGCATCTCTGGTATTCGCAACCGTTGATAGAACAGAACAAATATGGTTCCGACTGCGTGACATACATGGCGGTCAACAACAAGACGCGGAAATGGGAACGCCAGGGGACCTACGGCGGCCGGCTGACGGAGAACGCGGTACAGGGGCTGTGCCGTGATCTGCTCGTCGTCGCCACCCATCGCCTGGAACAGGCCGGCTACCGGCCGGTCACGCTGGTGCATGACGAGGTCATCGCCGAGCCGCCGATCGGGCACGGCTCGGTCGAGGAGATGGAGCGGCTGATGTCCGAGCCGCCGCCATGGGCGGCTGGTTTCCCATTGAGCGCGAAAGGGGCGCGCGCGCCGCGCTACATCAAGGCATGACGCGTGAGCAGCAGGTGGCGGCGCTGCGTCGGTGGCCGAAAATATTGGCCCGGTCCTTCATCGGGCGAAACGCGCCCGGCGTCGCGCCGACATGGGACGAATGGTGCGAGGCGCTGGACCGGTTCGAAGAAGCATTGACCGTCCTGTCACCCCGGCCACGCGGGCGGCGGCGACCGGAGCCATGAACGGCCTGCTGTATATCGTGCTTTATGGCGCGCTGCTGTTCATCACCTGGGCCTGGGTGTTCTGGCTGACGCAGGCGTTCATGGAGGCCGTGACGTAGATGCCCTACCACAAATCGCGTGGCGCGCAGCAGCGCGCCCTGGACCCCGCCGGGATGGCGCGTGCCTGCCGGAAGCTCGCCGCCGACCTGCGCGTCGAGGCGGCGGCCGGGAAGCCCGCCATCCAGCTGACCGCCGATAGCGGCGGCGTGGTCAACCAGATCAGCCGTGGGGAAGCCGCCGCGCGAATGGATCAGCAGGCGGCAAGATGGGAAGCCGAAGCGGATACTGGCGCGCGGAATGAATATGACCGTTCGCGGCTAGGTCTGTGATCCAGTCCCACACGCCGCCGATCGGGCCGCGCGGATCGGGCGGCTGATCGTCGTTCATCGACCGGAACACCCGCAGAAATAAGTCCAGCTCTTTGGCTGTTGGCTCTCGCATTTATCCCTCCGATCCCCACATACTGTGGCGCACTACACACAACCAGACACAGGACACCCGATGAAGCCGTTATCCCTCCTGGCCTTGATGGCCACCGCGATCCTCTCCGCCGCGCCGGCATCGGCGCAAGCCCCCGCCCCGGCCGCGCCTTACTACCGGGGCACGCTGCCGTCGTGGGTGCCCACGACCCTGCCGCCGGGCAGCGCGGGCATCACCATCCCCGACCCGCCGCCGCCCCCGCCACAGCCGCCGATCCCGCCCATGCGGGCATGGGGGCGCTGAGCATGTGCGCCATCCTGCTGCTGATCGCCGGCATATGGGCGGTGATGCTGATCTGCGGTGCCCTTGGCGATTTGTGCCGCTGGTGAGCCGGCTCTAACGGTTGGCGGGGTCGAGCGCCTCTGACCCCAACAGCCCGCCGCCGCGATAGACCGGGGTGCCGGCCCGCCACGCGCCGGGCTGCCAGCTGTAGAACGGGTTCCGTGGGTCCGGCCCCTGTAGCGTGCTTTGCCGGGGCAGGCGGATGCCCAGCCCGGCCGGCGTGGTGGCACCGCCCACCGCCCGGTTGACGATCTCGGCGCCGCCCTGCGTGGCGTTGTTCGCCGCGCGCATCAGTCGGAGCTGGTCGACGATCGGCCCGACGCCGAGCGGCAGCCGGGACGACATCATCCCGATATAGCCAGATCCGGGTGCGTTCAGGCGTGGGCCGGCTTTGTTGGTCGACGCGCGCAGGACGTTCAACGCGTCGCGGAAATCGCCGAGCCGCGCGCGGGCCTCGGGTGACAGCAGCCGGGTCGCCATCTCATCACCGGTGCCCTCGATCTGGGCGTTGATGCGATCGGCGGTCGATCCGTAATCGTAACGCGCCGGCGCCGCCGTGCCCTCGCTCGTCGTGCCCTTGGTGCCGTAGAGCGAGCGCATCGTGGTCACGCCGGCCAGGGGCTTCGTCGCGTCGTCGCCGAGATGGGCCTGGAGGTGGGTCAGGATGGCGTTGGTGCCGCCACCCGGGGTCACCGTGCCGCCGCCGCCCAGGACCTTGCTGACCGTCTCCTGGCCGGTCGACGGGGCGGCCGGGTTCAACACGCTGTCGATCAGACTGGCGGCCGGGTCGTTGCCCTCGGGATTGCGAAACGCGAAATGCGCCGCCGTGGCGTCGTTGGCGGCGCGGAAATCGGTCAGCGCCTGGGGCGATCCCCGGATCTGCCCGGTGGTCACGGCGTTGTTCACGGCGCCGTCGAGCTGGCCCTTGAGCCGCGCGGCGGCGCCAAAGCCCGGCGTGCCGCGCGGCTGCTCGTCCATGATGTTCTTCAATACCTGCCGCAGATCCTGCAGATGGCCCAGGTTGAACGGCTGATACGGCGCCGGGTTGAGCCGGGGGCCGCCGCCGGGCTGCATGATGCGCTCCATCTGGTCGACCGCGTTGACCAGGCCACCGCCGCTCTCGCCGAGCTGGGCCGAGGTATAGGTGCCGTTGGGTCCCTGCG
This sequence comes from Polyangia bacterium, assembly GCA_035577105.1. Taxonomy (GTDB): domain Bacteria; phylum Myxococcota_A; class Polyangia; order Fen-1088; family Fen-1088; genus DATKEU01. Next base: position 19,805 of record DATLVT010000603.1, on the reverse strand, counting down.
GATCGCCGTAACGCTCGCGCAGCAGCTGTTTCGCCTGCGGCAGGATCTGGCCGGACACCTCGGGATTGAACTCGATGCTCTGCCCGGCCGGGGTGGACGGCGACACGGGACCGAGCTTGTCCCAGGCCGCGCGTTTCGTCTGATCGAGGGAGGCGTCCCGCGCGCGGATCGCGTCGTTGACCCGGTTGCCGAACAGCGCCTCGTTTGGCTGATATGTGTCGGGGACCGTGGCGCCCGGCGGCACGTCGCCGGCCGCCTCGCCGACCAGCTGGCGCTTTTGCAGCAGCGTCTGCTGCGCGTTGCGGCCGTGGAACTCGTCCATCTTGGCCCGCGTGCCCGCCCAGCCGGCGTTGGCGGCCAGATCCTCCTGCGCCAGCGTCGTCGGGTCGCGCGTCAGGTCGCCGGGTTTGCCGGCGAAGCCGAACTGGTAGAGCTTCTTCGCCCGGTCCACGACCGCCGCCGTGGCCTGCGTGACCGCGTCCTTGCCCTCGACGCCAAGCCGGCGGACGGCGTCGGCCGCCGGCGGCACGACCTCGCTGTTGAGCCAGTCATAGCCCTTGATCAGCCCCGCCCCGGCGCCGCCGATGGCCACCGGCATCAGCGTCGAGATGGCGGTGCCGATCGGGTCCACCCAGCTGTCGGCGCCACCCAGCACGGTACTGGTGGCGTGCGAAGCGGCGTGCTGCGCCCCGGCCGCGCCGGCCTGCATTGGCAGCGACCGCCCGGCGGTGAGCAGCGCCGCCGCCCCCTGCCCGCCGTAGAACAGCCCCTTCTGCGGGGTGAACCCGGGCCGGTCGAGATACATCGGCGGCTGGCCGGGAACCTGCACGATGCGATTGGCGCCCGGCGCCGGTTTGCCGTCGGCCCCGACGTCGTCCCAGGAGAACGTCGCCTCGGGGACGCGGGATTTAATGGCCTGCTCCAGCGCGGCGGGGTCGCGCGAGACGGCGGTGTGGGCGGTGATCGCCCAGGCGCGCGGGTCGAACACACTAAGCCCCAGCCCGGGTATGTTCAGCGCGCCGATCTCCGGTCGCTTCACCGAGCTGTCGCCGGATATCAGCCCCTTGAGGCCGCCGATGATGTCCCCCGGCTGCCCGCCGGGATACTCGTAGCTGTCCCACGGCACGCCGACGCCGCCGTTGGCGGTGCTGGGCAGCGACCGGTGGGCGATGTCGAGCGGTGATCGCCTGATGCCGGGATCGTAATCGGTCGCCGCCGGCGGCGTGGTCGTCGTCGTCGCGTCGCCCTGCGGCCCGAACGGACGCGAACTCGCACCGGGATCATAATCTTCCGCCATCGGATCGTTCCCTTAGTCCAGCAGCTTCAGCGCGCCATTGGGCCGCCGCACCAGCATGTTGGGCCGCACCCCGTTATCCCTGGCCCATTCGATCCGCTTCTGCCGCCAGTCCGGTGCCGGATCGGTCCAGTGGGCTTCAAGGTCCGGCGTCATCTGCGGCACGATCGGGTGCTTGCTGTCCATGTAGTCCCGCGCGGCGGCGAGCGCGCTGGCGGCGCTGGCGCCGGGCTTCGCCATCTCCTCGTTGAACACGCTGTTGAAACGGATCTTCGCCCGCTGCGACTGTTGCAGGTAGGAGATGACCGCCGAGCGCGTCGCCTTGTCCTCGTAGAGGCTGGGGCCGAGGCTCTCGATGAAGCTCAGATCCCGATCCGACAGCGCGCCCATCGACATGCCCTGGCGCAGCTGTGCCACCACGCCCGAGATGCCGCCCTGCAGCTGCTGCACCGGCCCGGCCGTGGTCGGGTCGACCAGCCCGAGCTGGGTCAGCCGGTTCAGCAGCGTCGTGCCGCCAAACGGGATCGTCGCCAGCCGCGTGTTCATCTTGGCCCACGGCGCGGTGCTTTCGTCGACGTTGTCCGACAACGCGCGCAATGCTTCCAGCTGCGGAATGGATTTCGCCGCCGCCGTGGCGTCGTCGCCGATCGAATCCCGCACCCGCTTGTTGCTCTCCACCACCGCCCCGGCGGCGGTGCTTTCGCGCTGCTGGCGGCCGGTGGCCTCGATCTCGGCGAGCTTGTTCGCCGCCGCCGTGCGCGCGTCCTGCTCCCTCGCCGCCTGCTCGCGGGCGAACTGGCCGCGCTTGTAATAATCTTCCAGCTGCTTATCGAACGCGCCTTGCTGCTGCTTGTAGTCCGCCTCGCCGAGCTTCACGACCGCGTCGGACAGCTCCTTGGCGTGCCCGGCCTGCACCGTCAGCTGACTGTCGAGGGTTTTCTGCAGCTGCATCTCGGCCGCCTGCCGCTGCTGCGGCGTGACGCCGGGGACATGGATCGCGCTTTCATAGGCCCGTCGCGCCGCGTCGAACGTCTGCTGCTCGCCCGGCGACAGCCCACCCGTCGGCAACAGCGAGGCCGGCAGCGGACGCGGCACGTAGGTGAACACCGGCGGGGGTTCCATCGTCGGCGACGACGTCGCGGCCCCTGGCGGGGGCGTCAGCCCGGCGGCGACCGGCAGGCCTGTCTCCGGGTCCACCCCGCCCGGCGGGGCGCCTGGAGCCGCGCCGGGGGTCGGCGTGGGGGCGGGTGGGGTTTCCGGCGGCGTGCCGGCGCCCGGGCCGGCGGTCTGCACGGTCGGCACCGTGGGCGGCGGGATCTGCACCGGCGCGCCGGGCTGCTGGCCCACCGGGCGCGGCGGCGCCGGGATGCCGGCCTGCTGCGTGCCCGGCGCCCCGGGTGGCGCCCCTGGCGTCGGGCCGGGGCGCAGGAACGACGGCGCCGGCGTGTTGGCGTAGCGGGCACGCATCTGGCCCACGGTCATGCGCGCGAGTTCAGGATTGGCCGCCAGCGCGGCGGCGCTGACATAGTTCGACACCGGCGCGGTCGGGGGCGCCTTGGCGATGGCCGCCGCCGGCCCGACGCCGAGATAGTGCGCGATGCCGAGGAGGGGACCGTCCGGCGTCACACCCTGCTTCGTCAGCGCGTCGGCGTTCTGCTGCGCCAGCCAGGTGATCGCCTGGCGTCCGATCGCCGGGTCGGCCCGCGCCGCCAGGACCTGTTCCGGCGTCATCCCCTTGAACAGATCCGGGTTCGCGGCGGCGAAGTCGCGCCATGTCGAGGCCAGGAACTGGCCGGTGCCGAACGCCGACGAGCGCGGGTTCTGCCCGGTGCCCTCGTGGCCGCCGACCGCTCCCTCATAGGTCCCGTCACCGGCCGTGCCGATGTTGCCGCCGCCACCGAGCGAGGACGGCATGCCGGCGGTCTGCGCCAGCAGCGCCTGCTGCTGCTGCAGCGTCAGCAGCGGGATCGCCTCCTTGATCCTGGCGAGCTGGTCCTCCTGCTGCTGATGTGCCAGCGCCTGCGCCGCCGCCGCGCGGGCCGCCGAAACCGACTGCGTCTGGCCGAGGCTCTCGCGCGCCGCGCCGTAGCCCTGCCCGATGATCGATCCCAGCGTGTGCGGCGTGGCGCTCCAGTCCGACGCGATCATCATCCGTGCGCCGGCCGCCTGCGCCGCCGCCAGCCCGCCCTGCTCACGTTCCGCCGTCGAGCCATACTGCTGGCCGCCGCCGAGCGCTTCGCCGAGCAGCGACAGGAAGCCGCGTCCGTCGCGTGACGACGGCCCCGCCGCCGCGTCGGGGACGGGCGGCGGCGGACGCAGCGTCTGCCGGATCAGTTGCGCCAGCGTCGCCGGGTCGATGCCGGCGGCGGAGGGCGGTGCGGCGGTGTCGGGTGTGTCGTCGGCCATGGTCGCCCCTTGTTACACCGCCGCGCCGAGCAGGCCGGGGGTCGCGGGTCGCGCCACCCCGGGCTGGCGCTGCTGCAACATCTGCACGATCTGTTGCAGCGTCTGCGGGCTGACCTGCTGCTGCGGCGATGGCTGCGCCGTCCAGCCGGCCGCCGCCAGGGATTGTTGTTGCGCGGCCCCTTGCGGGTGCTGCGCGATGCCCTGCGCCTGCGCCAGATTGGTCCAGAAATCATTGCTCTGGCTGGTCGGATCTCGCCAGTTGCCGGGCGGCGTCCACGTCTGCTTGTCCGGATCGTCAGGTGGTGTCGTGTTGTCCGCCATGGCCTAAAACCCCAGCAGCCCGGTCGTGCGTGGCGCCGGCAGGGGCTGCCCGGCCTGCTGACCGACGCCTGTCGCGCTGTTGAGCAGCCCCTCCTGCCGCTGCCGCAGCAACTGGATCAGCTGCTCAAGGTTGACCGGCCGGCGCGGCGAGCCGGCCTGACCCATGCCCGGGGCGGCGGCGGCCGGTGGCGCGCCACCGCTGGATGCGCCGCCGCCAGAGATCTTGCCGAGGCCGGCCAGCGTCTTGGCCAGGTCGCCCGAGCTGGCGCCCGATGTGTCGGTGCCGCCGGCGTAGGTCGGGAAATACGCGGCGAAAGGGTTACTGCCCTTCAGATCGCCGGTGACGCCCAGGTCGGGGATATCGCCGCCGGCCGCCGTGACCCCGGCGTTGAGGTTGGCGAGGAGGGCGGGGTCGAGGGTGATGCCGCTCATCCGAGTGATCCCAGCAGGCCGATGACGGCGCCACCGGCCGCGACATAGGGGTTGCCCCCGCTGACGGCGGCACCGGTGGCCGCCCCCGACAGCGCCCCGCCCACGGCCCCGCCGGCCACGTTCTTGTTCAGGTTCTGGGTCGCGGTGTTCACGCCCGTGCCGGTCGTCGAATAGGGCACGCCACCGACGGCGCCGAGCAGGAGGTCGAGGTTCTGCACGGGCCAGTTCTGCTGCTCATAGAACTGGCCCATCTGGGCGTTCAGCTGCTGCTGCTGCTGGTTCTGCTGCGCCGCGCCGATCGTCTGCAGCAGGGACGCGTCTTTCTGCGCCGCCGCCTGCTCGGCGGTCGCGACCCCGGGCAGCTGCTGCGCCGACGTCAGGCCCGCCTGCAGGTTCGTGTTGGCGATGTTGCCGGCCTGTTGCTGGGCCGCGCCGTAGCCCTGCGCGCCGAGGTTGGCGAGCAGCCCCGCCGCGCCATAGGCCTGCTGGCCCGACTGCAGCGCCAGCTGCGCGGACGGCGTCAGCGCCTGACCCCAGCCGCTGCTGAGCAGGTTGCCGATCTGTTGCTGCGTGCCGAGCGCCGTCTGCGCCGTCGCCACGCCCTGTTGGACGCCCTGACGCGAGCCGCCGAACGCCCCGACATTGTTGGCCTGCCCGGCGATACCCTGGTTCGCCAGCGCGAGCTGCTGCTGGCCGGCGGCGATCGTCGGATCGATCACCTGCTGGGTGTAAGGATTCATCAGCGCCTGCGCGTTGGCGCCCACCTGGGCCGCCGTCGCCGGGCCGCCCTGGAGGTAGCCGCCGAGCAGCCCCTGCGCCGGGTTCATCACGTTCTGCTGATAGCCGCCGTAGAGCTGGCCGGCGGTGTCGTTGACCCCGCCGGCGGTGATCGGCGCCACCTGCCCGAGCATGCCGGTGAACGCCGCCTTGCTGGCGTCATAGGCCGGCTGTTGCTGCCCCTGCAGATCGCGGACCTGTTGGTAGGACTGCTGAATATCCGCCCCGGGCGTGGCGACGACCTGCCCGGTATAGGGATCGTATTGCCTGTTGCTGAGATCCTGCGCCCGCCCGACCGCCCCCTGCGCGGCACTGGTCAGCCAGTCGGGGATCTGGGTGGAGGTGTTGGTCGCCGTGGTTTCGGTCTGCGGCTTGCTTTTGCTCACGCGCCCGGCTCCTCGCCGACCAGGGGTTTCCACACCGGGAACATATGCGGCCTCGGCCGCCAGCCGGTCGCCGCCGCCGCGCGCACCCAGCCCTTGCGTCCGGTCGATATCGCGATGGTGCAGCCCTGCCCGACGCCCCAGGCGTTGATGCGGTCCTCCAGCGCGAGGCAGGCCCGCAGCTCACCGGCGATCAGCCAGTAGCTCAGCGCCTTCAGTTTCGGATACGCGTGGATCTCGGTGACGATCATGCCCTCGCCGCTGTCATCCTGCCACCATTGCGCCTCGCCCTTCTGGATCAGGTCGGCGAGGTCGCCGAGGTCGTGCGTGCCGCCGTAGGCCAGCGCCCGCTCGATCCGGCGGCGACGCTCGTCTTCGGTCACGGCGCCGGATCGATCAGCAGCGTCCCGGTCGGTGAGATCCGCATCCTCCACGTGGAGCCATCGGTGGCGCGGAACAGGATCGCGCTGACCAGGGGCAGCTCGGGGATCTCCTTCGCCGGCGTCAGCGGCGTGCCGGCCGGGACGGGGACGATCGCGGCCGGGCGGGGCGGTGGCGGCGGACGCGTGGAAACGCTCATCTGGGGACCACCTCGGTGTGGACGACGCCGGCGTCATCGACCGACAGCCGCCAGGTCGTGCCGTTGGGCGAGATCATGCCGATGAACCTGAACGCCGGCCCCGCCGTGCCGGCGTTCGCCTTGCGGTTCAGCTCGATCGCGATGGCGTTGAAACGGTCCTCGATCGTGCCGCCGGCGGGGACCGCGAACGGGGCCGGCGCGTAGCTGACCGGACGCACCGCCATCAGCGCGACCCGCCGGGCTTGACGTCGAGGCGCGGACGGCCCACCGCGAAGGTGTCATCGGCCAGGGCTTCCATTCGCATGCGGATCGATCTGCCGCTGAAACGCATATCCATCAGACCCTCGTGGATCTCGGTATAAAGCCCTGTATCATACTCGCCGGCCGCGTCGTAGGGCTGCTCGCGGACGAAGAAGCGGTATCCGATCATGTCCGCCACGCCGCCGGCGGCGTCGAACACGAGCTGACGCACGTGCAGGCGCCTGTCGCCCTCGCCCAGCGTGATGTTGCCGCTTTCGGCGTAGATCTCGCCCGCCGGGGCACGCGGCACGCCGTTATCGAGCCAGCCATACTCGTGCAGGAACAAAGACCCGCCGGCGCCCAGCGGGCCGCCCATGATCGGGTAGTCCATGGTGCCGGACGGATCAGCCGCCGTCCGCGTCCGCGCGCCGATCGCCCACGGGTGCGCCGGATCGGAATAATTCAATACGATGTAGCGATCACACTCCAGCGCGCCTTCATCCGGCCAGTCCCACCAGAGTTCCGAAAAGGAAGGATTGGGACCGCTGAACACACGCCCCGCCATGGTCCGGTTCACCAGCGAGAAAAACCAGTCCTGCACGTCACATTTCAATGGCGTGACGCTGCCGCCGGTGTAGCTCCAGAACGTCTGCAGGCCGGGCCACGCCAGGAACGAACCGACGCCGGCGACCGCGCGCGGCGAGAGCGGCCCGCACCCGGCCGCGATCTGCACGATGCCGTAGGCGTAGGGCGCGCCCACATATTGCATCTTATGCACATCGTTGGCGGTGAATATCAGGACGCCATCCGAAACTTTCTTCGCCGTCATCGCGTAGGATTGCGTCTGTAACAATTTGTCGCCGGCGAGGTTGGTCACGTCGGCGGTCCACACGTCGGGGTTTTCCTGATCGCTCCAGGCGATCATGCGCGGATCGCCGCCGGCGCCCAACAAAACCACATGGCGTTGATCGGTGACGATGACGCCACGGTTCTGGTCCGGCGCGTTGGGCACCAGCGCGGCCACGGCGGTGGGCGTCGTCGGCGACCAGCGGAACAGATGCCCGTCCTGGGTCGGCACCACCAACAGGTCCTCGCCGAACGTATCGAGCGACCACATATCGCCCATCGTCGCCGCGATATCCTGCGGCCCGATATCGGCCGGGTCGCGCGCGGTGCCGTAGGCCGCGTCGCCATAGTCCGCGAGGCCGTAGCCGATCCGCGCCCCGGGCGGGTCGAGCGCGCCGACACCGGCCGGGGTGATGTCGATCAGCTCAGCGAGGTCGAAGCGATAGACGTAAAGTTTCGTATCCGTGCCGAACGCGGCCCAGCGCACATGATCGTTGTCGTGCCACGTCAGCAGATCGCGCGGCATGTCGCTGACCGCAGCACCTGGCACCGCGACGTTGCCGCCGATCGGCTGCAGCTGCCCGCCCCGGAAGCGGATCAGGTTGGTATCCCACCACCGCCCGGGGGTCGCCTCTGGCGTGGCGTTGCGGACCACGCCCGGCGGCGGCGCCTGCGTGACCCGGGGCATCAGTGCGGACCCCGGCCGGGGGTGCTCACGACCCGCCGCGTGGCCGGCATGAGCATGGCCCGCAATGCCGCCAGCTCCTCGCGGATCGTCGCCATCTCCTCGGCCGCGTCGGCCGATGCCGCCGCCGGGGCGGCGGTCAGCGCGGCGCGGGTCGAGGCCTGATTGCCAGCGTAGATGATCTTGGTCACCACCATGACCGGCGACAGCACTTCGAAGGCCTGCCCCGAGCCGTTCAGGTAAACATTGTGAGTGTGGTTGCCATCAGCGTAAATCGCGTGCTGGTGATCGCCGACCCAGCTGATGTTATGCGCGTGGCTGCCGTCAGCGTAAATGCCGTGCGAGTGCGCCGTGCTGGCGCCGCCGGTCGAGACGTTGTGCGCGTGCGCCCCGGCGACGCTGGTGAACGCGCCGGTCTGCGAAACGCCGGGATGACCGGAGCCGATGAAGTCGCCGTTATTCGTCACGGTTTGCGTGTAGCTGTGATTATGATCGCCTTGCGTATCGGTCGAGCCGCTGTGCGTGTGGTCGAGGTTGTTGTTCGTCGTCCCGCCGCCGTGGCTGTGATTGCCCTGCGCGTCGGTGGTGTGACTGTGCCCGCCGGCCGCCACGCTGGCGCCGCCGTGGCTGTGCTGGCCCTGCGCGTCGATGTAAAGCGCGTAATTCGGCAGATGCGCCTGCGCGATCGTGTTCCAGACGTAGCCGGCCGTGGTGGCGAAGCCGAATGTCGCGGTCTGGCCGGCCTGGTCGGTCACCGTCCCGGGTCCGATCGAGGCGCGGCCGGTCGGGTTGGGCAGGGTGAACGTCGTCGAGCCGTCGCCGGCGCCCCAGTACGTGCCGATGACGGCGAACAGGTCGCTGTAGGTCGTGCGGCTGACCGCGCGACCGTCACAGATCAGCCAGCCGGACGGCGCGTTGGGGCCGGCGAAGTCCAGCACCGCGCCGATCGGCATGGCCTGCGAAACGAACTGGTCGAGCGTGTCCCAGTTGGTGTTCGTTTTGGAACCCCAACTGTCGCGCGAGGCGCCGACCTCCGGTTTGATCAGCGCCAGGCCCGGCGTGTAGGTATCGGGCATCAGCGCACCCCGGCCGGCGGCTTCATCGCCGTCGGCGGGTTCACCAGGGTCGTCTCGCTGCTGTCGTCGGCCAGCGAGATGAACCACGTCCCGGCCGGGTCGCGCGGCACGCGGACCATCCAGCCGCCGATCCCCCTCGAGCCGAGCCAACCATTGCGGCGGCGAAAATCGCGACGGGTGCCGGTCGAGACGCCGGTATGCGGCCGGGCCGGATTGGGCTGGTTGACGTAACCGTGATGATATTTGCCGTCGGACGCGACCCATTGCGGGTCGCCGGGCGGCGTCTGCGTCATCTCGCCGGCGTTGGTCGGCATGGCCTCCCTCCTTCAGTTCACGCACTGGCCGCGTATGGCGTCGATCAGCGCCGCCGAGACACGATATGGCGCTTCGGAGAGCAGCGACATGACCGCCTCCCATTGCCGCGCCTCCAGCGTCACGCTGAGTCGATCGGTGGGTTGGATCAGCCGGGGCGGGACGGGGGCCTCGACGGTCATCGTGTCCGGCATCAGGCGGCTCCCTTCGTTTCGATCACGTCAAGGCGCGCGTGCAGTGTTTTGACCGCGTTGACCACCGCCGCGACGATCGGCGTGAGCGCGACGGCGAGGATCGGATCGCCGCTGACGGGCGTGCCGGGCGCGTCCCATTGTCGCGGTGAACGCGCGACCTCGGTCACCGCCTCGGGCAGCACATCACGCACCTGTCGCGCGCCGAAGCCGAGTTCCACGCGATCGGCGTAATCCTTCTTCCCCTGGAACCATCTGCGGAACAGGATCGGCTGAAGCGCGAGGACCGCGTCGAGGCCGTGCCCGGCCGGGGCGATGTCGGTCTTGGTTCGCTCATCGGAGACGTCGCGATAAGGGCCGACGCCACCGACCCACGCGATCCAGTTGATCCCCGACCCGTCGTTGGGGAAATACCATTGATTACCCAGCGGAACAAAGTAGGACAGCGCGCCGCTGGTGGCGCTCCAGCTGTGAAGATAGCCGCCCTGCCATCTGAAAACGCGGTTGCTGTTCCCGTCGTTATACAAAGTCCACTGACCGCTGTTGTCGGGATAAATCCCGCCCCCGGCCATGACTGTTCCCGCGAACGTCATGGCGCCGTTGGCGTCCATGCTCGACAGGACGTTTCCGTTGTCGACGATCCGCCACAGGCCGTTGGTGTTGTCGCGGCCCATGTAATAGTTGTAGTTCCCGGCGACATACATGACGCCGCCGGCGTTCATGATGTAGCCCTGGCTGACTAAGTTGCCGCTGATGTTCAGCGACCCGCCCGCGTCGAGATACGCGCGCTGTGGCGCCTGAGCGACCCCGGCGGCGTCAGCGTTACCGAAATACAGGACATTGTTGGCGTTCCACATCCCGACGGCGCTGTTGCCGACATGGTGCGAACCGATGAAAGCGTTGCCGCCGCCATTCTGCGCCAGGATGTTGTTGTTGACGCCGACAAGACCGTTGACAGTCAGCGCGCCGCCCACGCCCAGCGCCTGCGCGATGTTCACGACGCCGGTCGAGCGTGTAATGGAGAGCGGCGAGCCAAGATAATTGCCCGCGTCATCGAAACGACTAATGTTGAAATTCGACCCGGCGTTGCCGCCGCCCTCCACCGTCGCGTCGCAGAGAGTCATGGCCCAGCGCGGATTTGATCCGGTGTAGCCGGCGATCTGCGCGCCCTGGCCGGACACGCGCGTCATGGTGAGGCTCGACCAGCTCCCGGCCGCCGCGTTGATCGCCAGCGAGTTGACGATACTCAGCGGGCCGGTCATCGTGTCGCCGGTCGTGTTTACCCAACGGGCATCACCCGCCGCCGGCGTGATCGTGTTGGTGTCGACATAAGACTTCGTCGCCGCCTGCAACGCGATGGTCGGGTTCGCGTTCAGGATCAGGTCGCCGGTCATCGTGTCGCCGGTCACGTTCACCCAGCGGGCGTCTCCCGTCGCCGGGGTGATAAACGTATTATCAACGTATTGTTTCGTCGCCGCGCCCAACGCGAGGGTCGGATCTCTGTTCAGGATCAGGTCGCCGAGCATCGTGCCGCCGGCCAGCGGCAGGAAACCTTTCATTGTCGTATCGAGCTTGTCGGCGTTCTGATTCCAGTGGCCGCCCCAGACATCGGCGTCCATGCCGGGGACCGGTTTGAACAGGCCATAATTCGGTGTCAGGGTGTAATCAGTGCCGCTCATGCCGCCTGTCCCCACGTCCCTGTTTCACAGTCAGGCGGCGGCCCCCAGCCGCCGGCGGCGCAAACCGCCAGGGCGGTCCAGTTCTCCAGCGCGACGGTGGACACGACGAACTCGATTTGTGTCACCGGATGCACTATCCTGACCCGTGCCACCGCCGCCTGGGATGTGAACGTCACCCCGGTGGCGCCCCGTGCCAGCACCAGGCGCAGCAGCACCGAATGCGCCCCGAACACGATCTGGCTGGCGGCACGCGCCCGATAGACCCGATGCGCCGCCAGTTTCGCCTGCAGCTGTATCTGACTGGCGCCGCCGACATCGTAAAGCGTGCCCAGATAGCGTTCGTAGACACCGATGCCGTAAGGCCCGGTGCCGTAGGGACGCGGCGTCGTCGCCACGTCAGATCGCCTGGACGATCAGCGCGCCGGCGGACATCCGCATAATGTCACCCGTCAGGATCTGCCGGGTGATCGGCGTCACGCCGTCGACCGGATCGACCAGAGGCCCCCAATAGAGCCGGTTACCGCCGGTCAGCGCGTCCCACAGCTCAAACCAGCCGATCACGCCCCAGGTCGCCGTCGCCGGCGCCCATTCGATCGTCGCCGTGTTGGCCGCCAGATCGTTGCGCCCGGCTACCATGCCGTAGGCACCCTGTTGGCGCGTGTAGCCGCCGCCGACAACCTCGACGCCGGTCGCCGTGCCGCTCGGGGCGGTCGTGCAAAGCCCGACGAAGGCCGGTTGCGGCATCGCGTAGCCGAGGAAGCCGAGCGTGTGCCCAAGCACCATCTGACGCAGGTAGGAGGTGGCGCTGCCGGGCATCAGACGTCCTCGCTCATGTCGTCGCCTGTCGCAACTCGGCGTCGGTCAACGCGCGTGGCCAGTACGTGATCTTACGGACATGGCCGTTGATGAGAGTGTTCCGTCCCGAGCCGAACGTCATCCGCGTGGGTGACGGCAACGCGGCTGACGTGCCGGCGATCGGCGCCGAGCCATTCGATGAGCCGGTGACCGCCAGACTGGTCCGATCATAGGTCAGACCGACCTTGTTGACCGCGTTGGCGTTGAGCGCGGTGCCCATGCTCTGCGACATCTGGTTCACGTTACCGACCCAGAAGGTGATCGTCGCCTGACCAGCGAAGCCGGCCTGACGCAGGCCCATGCAATCGGTCGTAGAACCCTGGTCGATGAACGCGAACTCGATGTTGTTGTTCGCTGTCGGCACCTGCGGCAGGAACACCTCCGCCACGAGCGACCCGGCGGCGGCGTTGATCGGCGCGTTTGTGTAAGTGACGATGTCGTTGATCCGGGTGACCGTGGCGTTCGTCGTCGGAATGAACGACGTCGCGAACGCACCGAGTTCCAGCTGCGGCGCGCCGACGCGGAGCGTGAAATCAACGGGCGACGCGGAAGCGGCGATGCCCAGCAACCAGAACGGCTGTATCCACGCGCAGTTCGCCGCCAGCGCCGGGAACACGCCGCGCTGACGTTGCGTGGCGAGCGGCGCCGTCGTCGGGATTGACGCGCCCGGGCCGGTGATCGCGCCGAGATTGGCGGGCGTCGCATCCCACTGGTTCAGCCGGTGCAGCGCTCCCGTGTTTGGCGGCATCGTGCCGCCGGCCAGGGCGATATAGAGCGATTGCGTCCACACCTGGCCCGCCGCCGCCGCGACCCCGGCGGCCTGCGCGCCCGTGAAGACAAACGTCATGTTCCCCGCCACCGTTGTTGGGGCGGTGAAACGATAGTCCACGTAGGCGATACCGCGATCGACACCGGTGCCGACGATCTGTCTCGTCAGACCGGTGCCACCAACGCCCACGGTCCATCCGGTGGGATCAGTGCCCGGCGTGCCCGCGACGACGCCGACCATCGTGCTGTTGAGGATGCTGTTGGTCCGCGTCTCCTCCACGAGCAGACCGCGCATCGCCAGCGTTGTCGGATCGAAGTCCTGGCGCGGTGTATGGACCGGCACGGTCTGCATCGTTCCGGTGCTGTCGAAATACGACGCGATTGAGTTTCGCGTCGTGTTGATCCCCGGGGGGATCTCGCCGTTGATGGTGAAATCCACCGTGTAGGCTTCACCCGGGGTCGCCTGAACCAGTTCCGCGTTCGAAAGCAACCGTGGCCAGTAGCGCACGCGGCGCACCCAGCCGTTCAGCACGCTCGAGCGGCCAGAGCCGATGACGAGCCGCGAAAGCCCGATCGGCGCGGCGGTGAAGGTGAACGGAGCGGGAGTGGCTCCGTTCACGACGCCGGTTCCGGCGAGGCCCGCGCTGTCGAACGTGCTGATGAGCTTCTGCGTGACGTTGGCGTAATAAGCGGCGCCAACCATGTTGCTGACCAGCGCGTTCGCGGAAAACGCCGCCGCGACCATCTGGCCGCCCGGGGCGCAGCGCAAGACATATTGATTGCTGAATGTTCCATCGTCCAGCGCGGCGGCGGCGTTCGTCACGCCCGCTGTCAGCGACGCGAACGGCACCTGATAGTCCGCTTCCAGCGTGTGCGTCGTCGGGCTGAGCCACGCGCCGGCCGGCACGGCGGCGACATCCTGCGGTCGCGTCACCACGCCGTTCGTCGTCGCGATGAAGCTACTCGGTGACTGGCCCAGCTCCGCCTGCGGGGCGCCGATGCGAAACGTCGCGTCGACCGCGACCCCGCTGCCCGTCACGTTGACCTTGAACGACAGGGACGCACCCGTCGTGCCCGCCGTCGCCAGCGTGTAGTTCAGCGACACGCGCTGCACGTTCAGCGGCGCGTTGGTCGGCCAGACCGGGGGCGAGGCATGTTGCGCGTTGGATGGCGTTTCGAACAGCAGCGGCGACATCTGGGTCAGGCCCGACAGCGATCCGCCGACCAGACGAACGTAGAAGCTTGAAGCCCAGATCTGACCGACCGACGCGGCCCACGGCGTCGTATTCGGCTCGAAATGAATGAACGACGGCGTGTTATTCGTCGTCGTTCCGGTCAGGCGCACGTCGATATACGTGATACCGGACTCGACGCCCGTGCCGATCACGCTCCATGTCAGTCCGCCGGTCTGCTGCAGGCCCCAGTTCGTCGGCAGCGTGCCGGGCGAGCCTGGGACCGCGCCGGTCATCATTGAGTTGCGAATTGAGTTGGTGCGCGGCTCTTCCATCAGCAGACCACGCAGCACCAGTGTTCCGGGGTCGTAATCGAACCTGGGCACGCCGTTACCGGCCGTCCGCATTACCCCGGCGTTATCAAAATACGTGGCTGACGAGCCGCGCGTGAACGTGATAGCGGGCGGCATGACGCCTTGCGTGAAGTCGAAATCCTGCGTCGGCGGCGCGGCCCCGCCGCCGGCATAGCCGGGATTGGACCACCGCTGCACCATCTCGCGCGAATAGAACCTGCACCAGCCTTCCGGCGAAACCGGCCCGATGATGCGCCCGCAGGTGCCCTGCGGCATGAAGAACCGGCAACGGGAACAATGCTCGACCCCGCCCAGCGCCTTGTAGCGGGCTTCCTGCTTGCTGGCGCGGGTGAGGACGATGGGCATCAGAAGCTCACCAGCTCAGCCCGCAACGGCGCGCCGCCGTAGTCTGATTGTTGCTTCCAAAGGTTCGCCCTTGTCACCGTCTGCTGCCACGCCGCGTCCATCTGCTGCGCGCGATCGTCGTCCAGTTCAAACATCGCGCCATATTTGCACACGCCGAACAGATAGACCGCGTAGAGGTTCTCCAGCACCGAATTGGTATCGGACGGCAGCAGCAGCGGTTTCGGCTTCGCATACCAGCCCATCAGCACCTGTTGCGGTTTCCATGCCGGGTCGGGCGGATCGGGAATCACCGGATGCGGCAGGAACTCGATGCAATCATGCACCAGACGATACTGCGTGCAGGCCCGCGTGGTGACCACCAGCGCGCCGTCGCGCCACGCGTCGCTGTAGGGCGAGGTCCAGTGCCCCGACCACTCATCCTTCAGCTCCAGCAGCTCACCCGACGTCGCGTCGCGGATGCTTTCCATCTGCGCGAAGTCAACCGGCAGCGTGATGTAGGGCGCGTCGATCGGCTGGATGCCCGACGTGACCATGCAACGGGCGCGCAACGTCTCGGCGATCTCCGTCTCGACCATGAGGACCCAGGCGGGGATACGGGACGCGATGTCGCGGCGGTTCAGCCAGCCCGCGACATCGTCCTGCAGCTGCTGGTAGGAGGCCAAGCGATGGGATTACCGCTGCCGGGGCGACTGCTGCGACTGCTGCGACTGCTGCTGCGAGTACTGTGTCTGCTGCAACGGCTGCGAGGGCGGGTATGGCGGCTGCGGCGCCCCGGGGGTCACCATGTTGGGCGGGTTGTTCACCCCCGGCCTCGCCGCCCTGGCGCCAGCCGCGGGGCGGGTCCTGGCCTCGCGCGCCCGGGCATCGCGCTCCTCGGGGGTGCTGCCGTCACCCTCGATGACCACCGGTTCGTTCTGCGAGGCGATCACGTCCTCGCTTTGCGCGGCGCGCTCCTCGCCGGCCGCGATGGCGGCGGCGCGGGCTTCCTCGCCGCTGCTGTCGGGGTAGAGCCGCAGCAACAGCACCGGGTCGATATCGTCATGGAGCGTCGGCGGCAGCGGTGCCGTACTGGTCGAGGGCAGCGGCGCCGGGGACTGCATGGCGACACCCGGGGTGGGCGCCATGCCCGGCGCCGAGGTCGGGGTCGAGGTTGTCGCGAGAGCCATCAGAGTACACTCCTGTCGTCCGTTCTGAATACGGAATTATCTCGCTCGTTCAGCCACGCGTTCAGCCGCTTTTCGTCCTGCGCGATCCCGAGCTTCTGCAGCTGTCGCCAGATCACCACCGGGATGCGCGCGACATGGATCGTGTCGCGACGCACGAGCGGATCGAAGTTCGCCGCGATCGTCCTGGCGCTTTCCACGATCGGACGGGTGTCCTGGCTGTGGGTGATCAGCAGCCCGGCCTCGGCGTCCGTTTCGATCTCGGTATAGCGACCGGTGACCGGGTCGAACCGCTCATAAAGCAGCGCGCCCATGCTACTGGTTCAGATCCGCGATCCAGGCGTGCGATTTCGGCGCGGTCGGCCTGATGCAGCCTTCGAACACCACGCCGCCCTGGCTGTTGTCGCCGGTGACCGCGTAGTCCTGCTGCACGATGTCACGTCCCGGCAGCGGCGCCAGTTCGACGTAATCCGTCGACACCAGCAGGATCTGATGCGCCGGGCAGAACCGATCGGGGGCCAGCTGGATCGTTCCGAAATTGGTCCGATACACGTCCACCGCGCCCATGATCGTCACGGACTCGGCGCTGGTGACGTTCTGGATGTTCTGCGCCACCACCGCGTTGCCCGTGCCGCCTTGCGAAAGTGTCGAGAAATACGCTTTCACGTTGCCGGACATGATGCCGAGCGTCGGCTTGCCGCCGGCCTGCCAGCACTGCTGCGTGGCCGCGTCGACCATCGCCAGCGTCAGATCGCGCAGTGTCCCCGCCGTGCCGGCGTTGGAACCGTCACCGACCGGCATCGCGCCGGCGCCGGCGCCACGCGAGCCGTTGATGATGTAACAGGGCAGCCCCGACATATGACGCGGATCGGTGATCGTGCGGACCAGCGGCGACGTGATGGCAAGCTCAAGGTCGCGCTTGATCTCCATGCCGCGCAACACGAGCTGGCGGTTGTACTCGTCCTCGCCGCCGACCATGTCGACGCTGCGGAGCGTGTTCGACACGCCCACCGTGCGGGCCATGATCTGGCAAACATTATTCAGCCTGACGGGCTTGACGACCGCCTGCATGGACGCGGTGAAGCCCTCGGGCTGAGCGTTATCGGAGGCTGCGTTCAGCTCCTGAACCAGCCACTCGGTAAGCACCTGGTTCGCGGAAACCCGAGAACAGGCACTAACAAGGGGGCATTCTTCTGGATCTATTCTATAGATCACATCAGCGAGATCTTCACGCACCCCGACGGCGGCGGTTTCCATATAAGTATTGGCTGGCGCGGCGCCCTGTGAGCCAAGAGCCATTTGCTCGTTACTCCATCGCATGCGTGAAGGAACGCCGGTCGAGGGCGTTTCACGCGGTGAAACCAGATCATGGGTTTCGCGATGGGTCGGTCACGGCTGATGCCGGGTTGGTCCCGAGGACTCCCGGCGGCGCGTGATCATCCAGGCGACGGCACGGCCCGCTCTCCGGTTGGTCCGTTGGGACTCCATCGGGCGACGGTGTCACTATCGAGACATCCACCACTTTTTGTCCAGAGGGGATCGCGACAAAGCGGCGCGAACATGCCAGACCGGGTGCGCTTTCAACCTGAAAGGACCGCCATGGCCTCCTCCTTCCCCGTCCCCGCCGGCAGCTACATCGTCGTCCCCGGTGGACCCGACAACACGCTCCCGACACCGCCCGGGACCCCCGGCCACCCCATCGTGATGCCACCACCGCCGCCGGGGATCTGGCCACCGCCGGTCGGCATCTGGCCGCCGACGCCGCTGCCACCGGATTTCGGAATGCCCCCGGGCAGCATCTGGCCGCCGGTGCGGCCCGAGCGGCCCGACCAGGGGTTGCCGCCGGTCCACGGGCATCCCGACCAGGGGCTGCCGGGGCACGGCCGCCCCGACCATGGCCTGCCGTCGCAAAAGCTCCTCGTCGCGATCTGCGCGATCAGCGCGGCCGGCGGGCTGCAGGTGATCGGCTATACCGTGGTCGACCCGTCGCTCAGCCCGGGCCACGATCTGCCGGGCAGCCAGCCGCACCCGGACCAGGGGCTGCCAGGTAACCAGCCATACCCCGACCAGGGACTGCCGTCGTCACCGGTATACCCCGACCAGGGGCTGCCGCCCGTCCCGCAGCCGCGATAACCGTCCCGTCGCCGGCGCTCAGCGCGCCGGCGACGCTAACGCGCCTGACCGTTCGTCGCCGCGCGACGCGCCGCCAACAAGGCCGCGCCGGTGCGGAAATCGGCTTTCGCCTCAAACGCCGCCGTGGCTGCCTGCACCCGCTCGGACGGGGCCGGGGGTGGGGCCATGCCACGCGCCACCGCGACGGTTTCACGCGGTGCCGCTGATTTGGCGCTGTCCACCCAACGGTCGAACAAGGCCGCTTTCATCATCGCCTTGAGATGGTGCGGGGAGGCGAGGCCGCGCAGCTCGTCACGGGAATAGCCGCCCTTCGTCGTCGCCCATTCGACGATCTGCTGCTGCACCGCCAGCCGCTGCTGCGGATCGCCCCAGAACGGCAGCTCGCGGGACAGCTGCTCGTTGCCGGCGGCCACCTGTTGCTCGAGCGCGCGGGCCTGCGCCTCGGCCTGCACGCCGTTCAGCGAGGCCAGCCGCTGCTGCTCGGCGACCGCGTGTTCGAACGCCGCCTGCTCGCGCAGGTATTGCTGCGGGTTCGTCTCCAGCAGCGCCAGATCCGGCCGCGCGACCGGCTGCTGAACGGTTTCCGCCAGTCTGGCCAGCTCGGGCTGGATCAGCGGCAGCACCGTGGCCAGCGCCTGCTGCTGCGCCCGCACCTGGGCCGCCTGCTGCTCAAACGTCTGCCGCTGCGCCGCCAGCTCCTGGGTCTTCCGGGTGTAGTCGGCGGCTTTCAGCACCTGTTCGCGCAGTTCCGCCGTCGTGTAGCGGCGACCGTCGATCTCGACGCCGCCCATCGGGTCGGACGGGGGCGATGGTGTGGACTCTGGTGACGCCCCGGGCGGCGGGCCGCCGCCGGGCAGCCCGAGGGCCGCCTCCATCGCCGCCAGCCCGGCTGGTGCGGGTGGGGCCTGCTGAACCGGAGCTGGCGGCGCGGGAGCGGCGGAGGGGTTTGCCGGCGCCGCCCGCATTTCATTGGCCGACGGCCGCCGGGCGGTGTCAACCGGCGTGGGTGCCGCCGCCGCGCCCGCCGCCTCGCGCGAGCGCTGCGCCATGATGCGCGCCGCGTCGGAGACGGAGATCGGTGTCTGGGTGATCGGCGCCGGGCTGGACTCCGCCGGGGCGGCGGGGGCCGGTGCGCCGGCCGGTGCGCCCGTGCTTTCAGACATCAGCCGGTGACCTTGGTATGATCCTGCAGCGGCCCGGGGATCTCCAGCTCATGCTCCGCCGTCCACGGGTCGGGCACGTCGGCGCCATAGGCGTTGTTGATGTAACGCTCGCGCGTGACCGGCCCGCCACGGGCCAGCAACCCCTTAAGAACCGGGTCGCCACCACTCAGGCGGGTCAATTCCTCCAGCTGCTCGGACGCTGGCGTCCCTCGCGTCGTTGGCACTGATCTCTCCATTGCCGTGTTGGTTCCAAAATCCGTTGATGGTGTCGGTGAACGGCTTGTTACGCTTCTGCACGTCCGAATAGAGGCCCCGGACGCCCTCCCAGGTGATCGACTGCAGCTCGCGCGGCAGAATGCCGAGCCGCGCCGCCGCCTGCCGATAAGCCTCGGCGTAGGCGCCATAAAGACCCTTCGAACCGGTCGCGGCGTTCCCCGAGCCAGGGCTTAGTCCCAGCCCGATCTTCACCTCGTTATCGCCACCGGCGAGCGGACGCAGATGCGCCGCCGCGATGGCGTGCGTGTCGATCGTCACGTCTCCATTTAAGCTGTTTGGCGAAATAATGTTATTGTAGAAGTTCCGCACCTTGTGATTGGCGCCCATCAGCTGG
>DATLVT010000602.1:0-7323 GCA_035577105.1 Polyangia bacterium | reverse complement strand
TCGGCGCCGCCGGCCGCCAGGCGGTGTTCGATGGCGGTCAGCTCGTCGTGGAGTTTTTGCAGCGCGGCGAACGGTTCCAGCAGGGCGTCCATCACGGTCCCGCGACCGGAGAGCTCCTGTGATTGGCGCAGGTAGGCCACGCTGGCCCGTCCCAGAACCCGGACGTCCCCCGAGTCAGCTTGCAGGTCGCCGGCCAGAAGCCGCAGCGCGGTCGACTTGCCGGTGCCGTTCGGACCCAGGAGAGCCAGCCGATCGCCGGGGCGAATGAGCAGCGAGGCGCCGGCCAGGATCTGCGTGCCGGGATAGCCGAAATGCGCGTCGGAAAACTGAGCCAGCGACATATGATTTTCGCGAACGCTTGCTTACAACGACCTTGGACTATCGGCCAAGTTGTAATAGAACCAGCGCACGACGATTCCCAGGTCAAACTGCACGCAATGAAAGAGTATCTCCTCACCGCTGGCCCGACGCCTGTCCCCGACAGGGTCCGTCTGGCCATGGCCCGGCCCGTTCTTTATCACCGCGCGCCCGCCTTCATCGAGTGCCTCAAGGAGGTGCAAGAGGGGCTGAAGTGGTTGTTCCAGACCAAGCAGCTGGTCCTGCAGATGACCGGCTCGGGGACACTGGGAATGGAAGCGGCGGTGACGAACTTCTTGCGTCACGGCGATCGCGCGCTGGTCATTCGCGGCGGCAAGTTCGGCGAGCGCTGGGGAAAGATCGCCCAGGCCTACGGCATCGAATGTGTCTTCGTCGACGTCGAGTGGGGCAAGAGCGTCGACCCGCTGGTGGTGGCGGCGGCCCTGGACAAGGATCCCGGCATCCGCGCCGTCTATGCCACGGCGTCGGAGACGTCGACTGGCGTGAAGCACGACCTGGAAGGCCTGTCCAAGGTGACGCGCAACAGGCCGGACGTCCTGCTGTGCGTGGACGCCATCACCGCCCTGGGCGTCTTTGACGTGCCCATGGACAAGTGGGGTCTGGACGTCGTCGTCCTGGGATCGCAGAAGGCGCTGATGCTGCCGCCCGGCCTGGTCACCGTCGGCGTCTCGGAGAAAGGCTGGAAGGCCAACGAGCGCTGTAACCTGCCGCGCTTTTACGCCGACCTGGCCCGCGAACGGAAGAGCCAGGAGAAGGGCGAGAGCGCCTTCACGCCGGCGGTGTCGCTGATCGTCGGCTTGCAGGAATCGTTGCGTATGATGAAGGAAGAGACGCTGGAAGGCGTGTTCAACCGCCACGATCGTCTGGCCCGCGCCACGCGCGCCGCCGCCGGCGGCCTGGGGCTGGAGCTGTTCGCGTCGTCGCCCACGAACGCCGTCACGGCCATCCGGGTGCCCGCGGGAATCGACGGGACGGCCGTGGTCAAGCAGATGCGCGTTCGTTACGGCATCACCATCGCCGGCGGGCAGGAGCACCTCAAGGGCAAGATCGTCCGCATCGCCCACATCGGTTACTTCAGCGAGTTCGACATCATCACCGCCATCTCGGGGCTGGAGATGACGCTGTCGGATCTCGGCTACAGCATTCGCCCCGGTTCGGGCGTGGCGGCTGCCCAGGCCACGTTCGCCCAAACCCGACAGACTTGAACCGCTGGTCCTTCGTCCTTCACCATCGTCAATCGCCTCAGGAGCGTCGCAATGTCAGAACCGATCCGAGTCCTCATCGCCGACGACATGTCCAAGAAAGCGGTCGAGATCCTGCAGCAGGCAGGGTTCTCGGTTGACTACAAGGTCGGGTTGCCCCCGGCCGATCTGGCCGCCATCATCGGCGAGTACCACGGCCTGGGCATCCGGTCGGCGACCAAGGTGACACCGGCCATCCTCGCCAATCCGGGCAAGCTGAAGATCATCGGCCGCGCCGGCGTCGGCGTCGACAACATCGACGTCAAGACGGCCACGGAGAAGAAGGTGCTGGTCATCAACACGCCCCAGGGGAACGCGGCGGCGGCGGCCGAGCTGTCGGTCGGGTTGATCTTCGCCCTGGCTCGCAAGATTCCGCAGGCGGCGCAGAGCATGCGCCAGGGGATCTGGGAGAAGAAGAAATACATGGGCACCGAGATCGCCGGCAAGACGCTGGGCGTGATCGGCCTGGGCAACATCGGCCGCCAGGTGGCCGAGCGCGCCGTCGGGCTGAAGATGAACGTGCTCGGTTACGATCCCTACGTCGCGACGGGCACGGCGCTGCCCGGCGGCGTGAAGGTGACGGCGTTGCCAGAGCTGATCGAAAAATCGGACTTCATCACGCTGCACGTTCCGATGCTGCCCGAGACCAAGGACCTGTTTAACGCCGCCACCATCGCCAAGATGAAGAAGGGTTCGTACCTGATCAACGTCGCGCGCGGCGGGATCGTCGACGAGAACGCCGTGCTGGAGGCGCTGAAGTCGGGGCACCTGGCGGGCGCGGCGCTGGACGTGTTCAGCAAGGAGCCGCCCGAGCCCTCGCCGCTGTTCGCAGAGGAAAATCTGATCGCCATCCCGCACCTGGGTGCGTCGACGCGCGAGGCGCAGGAAAAGGTCGCCATCGAGCTGGCCGAGGTGTTCGTCGGTTATCTGAAAGATGGCGTGGTTCGCAACGCGGTGAACAAGATCTGAGCGCGGAAGGGGGCTGCTGCCCCCTCCCGCGGGCCCTCCCCGACTCGACAAGAGCCGGGGGCGATCTTGCTCGGCGGGCAGGGTCTCCGGCGGGCAGAGCCCGCCTTCGATCCAATTCGGAAAACGTGGTTGATTGGTCGTGACATGAGTGAAGGTCCACAGCTTCGGTTGCCGGCGGGGATGCGAGATTTCGCGCCGGCGGCGGCTGCGTCGCGGCGACGCATCGCGGAGACGCTGCTGGGCGTGTTCGAGCGCTGGGGCTTTGCGCGGGTCATCACGCCGGCGTTCGAATACGAAGATGTGCTGGCGCTGGGCTGGGGAGGCGCGGGGCGGGCAGCGGCCATTCGCTTTGTCGAGCCGAACTCGGGGCAGGTCGTCGCCTTGCGGCCGGACATCACGCCGCAGATCGCCCGGCTGATCGCCACGCGCTATCGCGACGAGCCGGGAGCCATTCGCTTTTGCTATGAAGGAACGGTGGTCCGGCTGGAGCGGGGAGCGCGCGGGCAGCGCGAGCTGATCCAGGCCGGCGTCGAGCTGGCGGGTGTGGCCGAGCCGCATGGTGACGCCGAGGTGATCGCTCTCGGAGCCGAGGCGCTGGAGGCGGCCGGGCTGGGTGCACCCACCATCGATCTGGGGCACCTGGGCCTGGCCCGCGAGGTCCTGGATAGCATCGACCTGCCGGACGGCGCGCGCGAGGAGGCGCGGCTGGCCATCGGCAAGCGCGACGGCGCCAGCCTGGAGTCATTGCTGCGCGGCGCTCGCGGCTCCAAGGCGGCCGCCGCCTTCGCTGCGCTGTTGCCGGCGCTGTCAGGGCCGCCGTCGATCCTGGGCGATGCGCGCAAGCGTGCGCCCACGGCCGGAATCAAGCGCGCCCTCGACGATCTGCAGGCCATCGTCGACGCGGTCACGGCGCGCGGCATCGGGGCGCGGTTGCACGTCGACCTGGGCGAGGTGCGCGGGTTCGATTACTACACCGGCGTTCGCGTGCAGGGCTTTGTGGCCGGCGCGCCCGACGCCGTGCTGGCCGGCGGTCGTTACGACGATCTGCTCGGTCGATACGGACGCCCCAGCCCCGCGGTGGGATTCGCCATCGACGTCGAGGCGGCGGCCGGCGCGCTGGATGTGCGCGCCCAGCAGGAAAACGGCGGCAACGGGGATGCGACCGCCGCCGTCGTCAACGGTTCGAACGGTGTGCTGGTGGTGGGACCGGCCGCCGCCGCCCAGCGGATGGCCACCACGCTGCGCGGTCAAGGAAAGCGCGCCGTGGCCGAGCTGTGTGGATTGACCGGTCGGCAGCTGGACGCCTACGCCAGGCGCTGGGGTTTTGGCTCCATCGTGCGCGCCGATGAAAGCAAGGCGCGATCGTCGCGCCAATCGCCAACGAAGAAGGAACAATAATCATGGCCGTCGTCGTCGTGGTCGGGGCGCAGTGGGGTGATGAAGGAAAAGGGAAGATCGTCGATCTGCTGACCCAGAACGTCTCCGCGGTGGTGCGCTGGGCGGGCGGCGCCAACGCCGGACACACCCTGGTCGTCGACGGAAAAAAATACGTCACCCACTTGATCCCGTCGGGCATCCTGCGTCCCGGGCTGACCTGCGTGCTGGGTGAAGGGATGGCCATCGATCCCGCCGTCCTGGTCGACGAGGTCCGCACCTTTCGCGGGCAAGGGCTGCTCAAACGCGATCAGGATCTGGTGGTCGCCGATCGCGCGCACCTGACGATGCCGTATCACAAGGAGATGGATCGGCTGCGCGAGGAAGGTCCATCCAAGATCGGCACCACCAAGCGGGGCATCGGGCCGACCTACGAGAGCAAGGCCGCGCGATCAGGCATCCGCGTCGGCGATCTGTTTCGCCCGCAGCGCTTTCGCGAGGCGGTGGCGCGCAACGTGGCGACCATCGGCCCCATGCTGGAGCAGATGGGCGGCGCCAGGCCCGACGCCGAGGCCATCACCACGTCCTACCTGGCGCTGGGCGACGCGATCCGTCCCTTTGTCCGCGACGCTTCGCGGTTCGTCCACGATCAGATTCGCGCCGGCCACAACGTGATGCTGGAAGGCGGGCAGGGGGTGCTGCTGGACATCGACCACGGCACGTATCCATTCGTGACGTCGTCGTCGACGACCGCCGGCGGCGCCTGTGCCGGTTGCGGCATCGGCCCCACGGAGATCACCGCCGTTCTGGGGATCGCCAAGGGGTACACCACCCGGGTCGGGCTGGGGCCATTTCCCACCGAGCTGCTCGACGACAAAGGCGAGCTGTTACGCAAGCGTGGCAATGAATTCGGTTCGACCACCGGTCGTCCGCGGCGCTGCGGGTGGCTGGATCTCCCCGCCTTGCGGCTGGCCATTCGGCTGTCTGGGATACAGGCGCTGGCCATGACCAAGCTGGATGTCCTGGCCGGGTTGCCCTCGGTGAAGGTTTGCGTCGCTTACAAGTTTCGCGGGCAGACCATCGACGAGATGCCGCTGGACCTGGACGATCTGGGGGAATCCCAACCCATCTACGAGGACCTGCCCGGATGGCCGGAGACCGTTGACGGCCAGCGATTGCCCGAGGCTGCCGCCCGATACGTGGCCCGGGTCAGCCAGCTGGCCGGTGTGCCGATCTGGATGACATCGACCGGGCCGGGCCGACTGCAGACCGTTGTTTCGCGCGACCCCTTCGTCCCGGCCTAAAGCAACCCCGCTCAACAGCCGATCCGGTGGTGTCGGATAGTGCCCACCCTTTCTGCCCTTGCCCCTGCTAAATCGCGGAATTGCCTTGAGAACTGCGCGGGTCTCGCTTGCGCCGCCGCGCCGCCTAAATATAATCTCTCACCCTGTCCGTGTGGCCCCGCAAACGGCACCCCTCCGCTTTGAGGCGTAAATGAAGATCGTCTGTGACTCCTGCGCGACCAAGTACTCGATTTCCGACGACAAGGTTCGCGGAAAAGTCTTCAAGATCCGCTGCAAGAAGTGCAGCCACATCATCGTGGTGCGGGGGACGAACGACGGAGCGGTCGCGGCCGGACAGGCCACGCCCGCGGCGACCGAGGGCGGCGGCTGGCACCTGGTGGTCGACGGCGATCAGGTCGGCCCGTTACCCGATGCCGACGTCAAGGGCCGCATCTCGCGCGGTGAAATCAACGCCGAAACGTACATCTGGAAGGACGGCTTCGCCGACTGGGTCAAGCTGTCCTCGGTTTCGGACTTCGCCGACGAGCTGGCAGCCAACCCGACCTCGGCCGACAGCGGCGTCGACCATTTCACCGAGACCAACGGCGCGGGCGAAGCCGCCAGCGCGGACGTCATGGCAGCGGCCAGCCCGGCGAACAGCGGCGGGCTCTTTGGAAGCATCTCGGTCGCGCCAGCGGTCTCGGACAGCGATCTGGGCCCGGGCAGCGAGGGGGGATTTTCCTCGCCATCTCCTTCCGGGGCGCATTCGGCCGGGCATTCGGGGGGACTCTCCTCGGGACATTCACCCGATCTTGGTGGCGGCGATCTGTTCGCCGCGCAGGCTTCTCCACGCCCCTCGACCGATGACAACCACTGGTCCCTGGGCGGTGGCGGTGGCGCCGCCATGGCCGGTCACGACGGTGGCCGGGTCGAGAGCCTGACGGCCCAGCGCCACGAAAACTCCGTGCTGTTCTCGCTGTCGAATCTGCAGTCGCTCGCCTCGCCGGGCGGGGCGGCCAAACCGACTCCCAGCCCGTCCAGCGCGCCGTCTCCCGGCTCCGAAGGCTCGGGCCTCATCGACATCCGGGCCATGGCGGCTTCGACGCTGGGATCGCCCTCCGAAGGACGAGGCGGCAGCGGTGACGACCTGCCGTCATTCGGCGCCTTCTCGCCAGCGGCGCCCGTGTTGCTGTCGCTGCCGACGTCCAGCAGTTCGTCAAAATGGATCTGGCCAGCGATCATCGTGATGGTCGGCTTTGCCGGATTGATCGTCTGGATGGCCATCAAGATTCTGTCCGACAAGCCGGCCACCGTCGCCGAGACAGCGGCCGCCCCCCCCAGCGCCCCGATCGCTGCCGGGGGATCGCCCACCCCCAAGGCACCTGAGCCGGCGGCAGCCGCCCCGGCGGTACCGCCGACGCCCACGCAACCGGCGATCCCCGATGACAAGCTGCCCCCGCGCGAGTCGCCCAAGGGCGGCGAAGGGGCCGCGGCCGCTTCAGCGCCTGCCGCGCACCCCGGCCGGAAATTGAAAGGCAGCAAGCGCACCGTCCTCAATGACACCGGGGCCAGCCGCTCGGGTTCGGCCGCTGCCAGCGCGGCGCCCGTCGCTTCCCCCACGCCGGATCCGACTGAAAAGAAGCCGGCCAAGGGATCGCTGGACGATCTTCTGGAGAGCGCGATCTCCGGGAAGGGCAAGCCGGCCTCAAAACCGCGCGGCGACGACGATCTGCGCAAGCCCGTCGCCGAGGCCCCGGCCTCGGGCCCTCTGTCGAAGAACGCCGTGGTCAGCGGCATGAACGGCGTCAAGGGCAAGGTCAGCGAGTGCTACAACCAGTACAAGGTCCCCGGAATGGTCATGGTGACCGTGGTCATCGGTAAGAGCGGCAAGGTTTCGTCAGCCAGCGCCACCGGGAAATTCGCGGGGACTCCCACCGGCAACTGCGTGGAGAAGGCGATCAAGACCGCCAGCTTTCCGCCGTCCGACGGTCTGACCACGCCGTATCCCTTCGTCCTCAAGTAGGCGCCGGTCACGAATTCCTCTGCTGCGCTCGAGCCCCTGCGCCATCGCCTGGCGG
>DATLVT010000601.1:0-2181 GCA_035577105.1 Polyangia bacterium | reverse complement strand
TCGTTTATTACATGCTCGCCGGTGCGATTGCCGACGTGGCATTGATTTTGAACATCATCATCCTGGTCGGTGTGATGTGCTCCATTGAAACTACGTTTACGCTTCCGGGCATCGCGGGTGTGGTGCTCACGGTCGGCATGGCGGTGGACGCCAACATCATCATCTACGAGCGCATCCGCGAAGAATTACGCCTGGGCAAATCGCCGCGCACCGCCGTGGACGCCGGGTTCGCCCGAGCCTTCTGGACGGTGTTCGACGCGCACGTCACCAACTTCGTGGCCGGCGTGGTCCTCTACTCGTACGGGTCGGGGCCCATCCGCGGCTTCGCCGTCACGCTGCTGGTCGGGATCATCACCAACCTCTTCACCTCTTACTGGCTGTCGCACTGGATGTTCGACGCGCTTGTGGGTCGTCGCGGCGCTGCGCGCGCCACTCTTTCCATCTAAAGGCGGGTCATGGCAGCCCAGAATCAGGAACAGAAGTTTTTCGAGGTCATCAAGCCGGGCTCGACGTACGAGTTCATCGGCAACCAGAAGTACTGGATCGGCCTGTCCATCGTCCTGGTGACGTTGACCGTCATCATGCTTCCGCTGAACGCCTACGTGTTCAAGAGCCGCGGTCACATGCTGAACTGGGGCGTCGACTTCCGGGGTGGCACGGAGTTGATGATCGAGTTCAGCAAGCCGATCGACAGCGGCGAGCTGCGCAAGGCCCTGGCCGAGGCCGGGCACGAAAATGCCGACGTGGTTCGCTACGAGGATCCGTCGGCCAGCAAGAAGAACAACTACATGATCCGCCTGGGCGCGGTCTCCGTCGTCTCGGAGGCGCAGGCCAAGCAGATCCACACGTCGCTGGCCAAGGAAGGCGACGCCAACCTCAAGAAGTTCGAGTGGTCGGAGGGCGGCGACAAGATCTACCTTCGCTATGACAAGCCGGTCGATCCGCAGTCGCTGGCCAATTCGCTGAAGGCCATCGGCGTGCACACCACGCAGGTGCAGCCCTTTGGCCGCGCCGACGAGAACACCTACGAGGTGACGCTGGTGGGCATCGACACCGACGTGCGGCGGGCGCTGGACGCCAAGTTCGGCGCCGGCGCGGTGGCGGCCATTCCCCAGGTCGAATCGGTGGGCGCCAAGGCCGGCAAGCAGTTGCAGTACGACGGCGTGCGGTCGCTGCTGTACGCGATCCTGCTGATCATGGTGTACATCGCCTTCCGGTTTGACTTCCGGTACGGCCCCGGCACGGTCGTGGCGTTGCTGCACGACGCCGTCATCACCCTGGGTGCCTTCGCCGTGACCTACAAGGAATTCTCCCTGACCACGGTGGCCGCGGTCTTGACCATCATCGGGTTTTCGATGAACGACACCATCGTCGTCTTCGACCGCATCCGCGAGAACGCCACGCGCTTGCGCGACCGGCGGTTCGACCGGGTGGTGAACCAGTCCATCAACGAGACGCTGTCCCGAACCATCTGGACCAGCGCGACGGTCTTCTTCGTGACGCTGGCCATGAACATCTTCGGCGTGGGCGTCATTCGAGACTTCGCCTTCGCCATGAACGTCGGCGTCATCGTGGGAACCTACTCGTCGATCTTCATCGCCAGCCCGATCTTGATCTGGCTGAACGACAAGTACATCGCCAGTCAACGTCGTCAGCAAGCGAAGCCCGACCGCAACGCCCGCCGCCCCAAGCGCGACGGCGTCGAAGCCGAAGTCGAACCGTAAAGCGCGGATCGCCCACCGCTCGCCCGTGATAACGTGGCGGCGATGCGGGTGCTGGATTGGCAGGCTCCGGAGGTTGACGAGGGGCAGGCCAGCGCGCTCGCGGCGGAGATCGGGGTGCGGCGGCTGACGGCGCGGATCCTGATCGCCCGCGGGCTGGCGCAGCCGGCGCTGGCGGCGCGGTTCCTGGCGCCAAAGCTGGCGGATCTGCGACCGCCGACGGGGATGGCCGATCTGGATCGGGCGCTGGCCCGGATCGTGGCCGCGCTCGACGGAAAGCAGCGGATCGGGATCTTCGGCGACTACGACGTGGACGGCGTGACGACGGCGGCGGTGCTGGCATCGACGCTGCGGGCGTTTGGCGGAGAGGTCATCCCGCGGGTGGCCAGCCGGCAGGCGGGGTACGGCCTGGGCGTGGCGGACGTGGCGCGCTTTGCCGACGACGGCTGCGCGGTGGTGA
>DATLVT010000600.1:0-7386 GCA_035577105.1 Polyangia bacterium | reverse complement strand
CCCACGCTGCGCGGCAAGACACCCATCGCGATCTTCGACGCCACCATCGAAGCGCTGGCGCGCGCGGGACTGCTGGTCGTTCTCAACAATCATTCCACGCACGCGATGTGGTGCTGCAACTACGACGACGACGGCCTTTGGTACACGAAGGAGTACAGCGAAGAACAGTGGATCGCCGACTGGGAACTTGTGGCGCAACGTTACGCAGACAATCCCCGCGTCGTGGGAGCCGACCTGCGCAACGAGCTCCGGATCGCCAAACCGGTGAGCGGCCTTTTGCCGCGCGTGCCGAACTGGGGCGGCGGCGACGCGAACGACTGGCGCGCCGCCGCGACGCGCGCCGGCGATCGCATTGCCGCGAAGACCCCGGGCTGGCTGATCATCGTCGAGGGGCTCAACTCGGGCGAGGATCTGACGGCCGTCGGTGGCAACCCGATCGTCCTCAAGACGCCCAGGAAGCTGGTCTACTCGGCGCATCAGTACGGTTTCTTCCGACCCGGCCTGCCCGCCATCCCCGGCCTGGGTGGCACCTATGACACGATGGACGCGGGGCAGCTGAACGCCGCCAGCCAGAAGCAATGGGGCTACTTGACCGCGCCCGGGCAGCCGTTCACCGCGCCGGTCTGGCTCGGCGAGTTCGGCGACGGCGCGTCGTCGGATCCGAAATGGCTGACCAACCTCGCCGCCTACCTGCACGACACCGATGTGGACTGGGCCTACTGGGCGATCAATGGCGGACCCAAGGCCAGCGGGGACCCCGAACCCTACGGCCTGCTCGATGACGATTGGACAACGGTACGCGACGACTGGCGTCTCTCGACGCTCCGGCGCCTGCAGTCGCCGACGCGGGGGCCGGGACTCGCCGGCTCGGCCGAGTCGTGCCCCTGACGTCGGCGGACTCACCGACACCACCACGGTGGCTGGCCCGGGAGATGGACGACTGTGGCGTGCCGGCGACCGAGCGCGGCTCTCTGGATCAGCGCTTTGCCGAGATGGCGGACTTCTTGCGCGACGTCCCCGATCGCTGAGGACGCTTGTCGCGCGGCGCGCGTTTGTCGTTCTTGCCGCGCTTGTCCGGGGCGGAGGCCATCGATCGCGTGCCGCCACCTTCGTAGCGGGATTTTTCCGGGTCGCGCTGGTAGACCAGGATCGTCCGCCCCAGGATCTGCGCCAGCTGCACGCCGGGAACGGCGGCGATCAGGTCGGCGGCTTCAAACCGGGACTCCGGGCATTCGCTTCCGATCTTGATCTTCACCAGCTCGTGATCGTGCAGGGCCTGCCCCAGCTGTTTGACCACCGCCGCGGTCGTCCCCTCCTTGCCGATCTGGACGATGGCGGGCAGCGCGTGGCCGGCGCCGCGCAGCTTGGCGCGCAGGGGGCTGGACGGCATCAGGGCTTTTTTCTTGGGGCTAACCTCGTCAGACATCGCGCCGCTGCTTACCACGACCGGGCGGCGGGCGGTACCCACTGATGACCAGTCAGGGCGACTGTGCGGCGCGCCGCCCGATTCCGATCTTTTCGCTGACTCGCCTCAGGTGGTCTCGCGTCAAGTGACCGCACTGTTGTCGAAGGTGTAGAAGATCCGGGTGCGGCCATCGGGCACGATCCGCTGCTCGGTGAATCGGCCACCGGTGTAGACATCGACGATCTTCTTCCAGAAGGCGACCGCCGGGGCGTTTTCTTCGAGGATGCGTACCAGCCAGCGGCCAGAGTGGTTTGCCCAGATCGTGCGCGCCATCGATTCGCCGACGCCGGAGCGACGATGGCGGCGAAGGACGAAGAACTCTTTCACGTCGTTCACATCGCGCTCGTTGATCCAGCGCTCGGCCGAGCTGACAACGGCAAACCCGGCGAGCGTGCCATCGACGCGGGCCAGGTAGACAGGATCTCTATTTTCCCAATGCGGGGCCATGTCATAGCGGAAGCGGCCGTCGGGACCGGCTTCGAGGGGGAACCACTGGGACATGTCATGGAGGTAATGGTTGAAGAGGTTGACCAGGACCTCGTCCGCTTCGACGCCGACGCGATCGACGGTGAGCGACATGCGCGCTCAGCCTAACATGTCCCAGCGCGCGCCTTGCGCTGGTTTCAAGGCGGGAGCGGGCACCCTATGCGCTTATCGCCAACCATGAGGTCGTCAATCCAGGCTTCCTGGGGAACCTCGCTGGGGGACGTGTACTGCTCCCACCCGATGACCATCTTGGTGAAGGCCCGTGGCCCCTGCCAGATGCGGGGGCCGCCGGAGACGCAGCCGCCAACCGCCCGATTGGCGACGTCGATCTCCGTCTGTTGAACCGTGTCGATCCACAGCTGCAGGGCGTTGGCGCTGGCATCGAACATCCATTCCCAGCACACCCATTTCTTCAGCGGCACCGTCTGGGTTCTGGCCGCCAGCGCGCAGTCCACAGCCGGCGTGTTGGGATCGTCATCCTGGGGCCCGCCGCCCCGCAACGGGGTGAGGCCGTCGCCAACCCAGGCGCGCGTCAGGTAGCCGGGTTCGAGCACACCCACCTGGCCGCCCTGGGCATATTTGGCGAAGACGTTTGGATCGCTGGCCAGCGGTCCGGCGGCATGGTTGATGTTCCAGTGAACGGTGGCGGGTGTTGCCGTCAGCCAGACCATGGCCCGCCCGTAATGACGGTTCGGCAGCAGAGGTTGGTCGCGCGGGTTCTGCTTCACGATGTCAGCGTACTTGCGTCCTCCGGCCGGCGTCGTCATGTGCAGGGACTTCGATCCCTTGAACGCTTTCGACGCATCGACCTTGATCGTGCCGCCGCCGTACGTGTATGTCAGCCAGTCCGGCGTCAGGTCGGTGGCGCCAGGCGCGTATTTTTCGAAGTCCTCGCAGACGGCGACGCCGGCCGGACAGGGCGAGGCGTCGCGGCCACCGTCCATCGGCGCATCGCTGCCCGCATCGACGGCGCCGCCGGTCCCGCCGGCACCCGGGGCGCCGCCTGTGCCCGCGGCGCCGCCCGAACCCGCGGCATCGCCGCCGCTACCACTTCCCGAAAGCCCGCCAGTGCCGGCAGCAGCGCCGCCGCTGCCCGGCACACCCCCGGTGCCACCGCCAGCGGGAGACCCGGCCCCGCAGCCGAGCGCCAGAAGAGCGAGCCCATAGCGGAAGAGGTGACGACGCATCTTGCTCCGCGTGCCAGTGGGGCCAAACTATCCTGGGCCTCAGGCGCCTGTCCACTGCAGCACCGCCGATCCCGCGCCGTCCCTGCACGTGCTTTCGCCGACGGGAGACGCTAGCCTCGAAGGATGCGTCATCTCTTGGCGGCCTTATTTGCGATGGCTGTGTCCGGCTTCATCACGCCTTCTGTTGTGCGCGCCTGTGGGGGCGGCATGGTGACCACCCAGGCCGGCACCGTGGGCGCCAACGCGCAGAGGATTTTTCTGTCCGTGCGCGGCGGGAACACGGACGTCGTCACCCAGGTGGGCGTCCCCAGCACGACCGCCGACTACGGAGTCCTGATCCCGGTGCCGGCCGAGCCGACTCTGGATCCGACCCCCGTCTCGATGAGCGATCTCGACAGCCTGGAGCGGAAGACCGCCCCGACGATCGTCAAGGCTGCCTCCGACGACAGCCC
This sequence comes from Polyangia bacterium, assembly GCA_035577105.1. Lineage (GTDB taxonomy): Bacteria > Myxococcota_A > Polyangia > Fen-1088 > Fen-1088 > DATKEU01. The sequence continues at coordinate 3,796 of DATLVT010000600.1, read as the reverse complement.
CTCCTGCGGCTGTCCCCTGCCCGGCGGTTCGTCGAATAAATCCGCCGGCGGTGATTCCGTGCAGGTCAGCACGCCCATCGCCATCGGGCCGGTCACGGCCGTCACGATCACCGCCGACAGCGGCGACGCGATCAACGCCTGGCTGACCCAGAACGGCTTCGCGATTCCACCCGCGGACCGCCCGATCATCGATGCCTATTCCGGGCCGGGCCGCTTCTTCATCGCCCTCCGCCGCAACGACAGTGGGGCCACGGGCGGCGCCACCAGCGTGGGCGTGCACTTCACGCTGCCGGGCGACCAGCGCGTGCTGCCCCTCGGCTTCGCGCGCCTGGGTGCCGCCTCGACCGTCGCCTTCACCGTCGTCATCGCCGCCGACGACGTGGTGGCTCCCGCCGCCCCCTATGACGCGCTGACCATCGATGCTCTTGATGGCGCCACCGTCCGCGCCGCCGGCTACGCGCCCGCCGTCGCCGCCGCCATCACCGCCCACGGCGGTCACGCCTTCGTGATGGAGGGCTCCTGGCTGGGATCAGGCATCGCCGCCAACATCGGGGGCCGCATCGGCAGCCTCATCGCCCCGGACAGCCACGTTACCCGCCTCTCCGCGATCCTGCCCTCTGCCGACCTGACCGGCGAGGTCGTCTTCAACCAACCCCACGCCGCCGTGAAGAACATCCGCACCGTCGAAGCCACGTCGCCGCGCTCGCCGTTCGCGCTCTGCGCGCTGGGACTGCTTTTCCTGCGCCGCCGCGTCCGAGCGCGCCCGTAGAGCAGATCCAGACCTGGTGAGCTAATTCGGAAAGCCGGGGACGTTGAGCTGGATCTTGTAGAGGGCGACGCTGGTGGTGATGTACAGCGTCTTGCGATCGTCGTCGCCGAAGGCGCTGTTGGTGACGTAGCCGCCGCCCAGACCCCCGATGTTGCCCAGCACCTGGTCCGTCGGCGAGATCACCCGGATCTGATTTGTTCCGCCGGCCACGCTGAGATAGATGTTGCCGGCGCAATCGACGGCCATACCGTCGCTGCTGGTCTCGTTCCACGCGGTGCCAGCCCCGGTGACGCTGCCGTCCGCCGCCAGCGCCATCCGCCGCAACGGCGGGCCGCCGGTGGTGGACAGATACAACCAGGCACCGTCGGGAGATATGGCGATCCCGTTGGACAGGTTGGCGTTCATGATCAGCGAGACCTTGGACTCTGGTGGTGGCGAGAGACGATAGAAGGCGCCGCCGCCCCCGCCGAAGTCCGGATCCGAGAAGTACATGTTGCCGTCGGCGCGAACGACCACGTCGTTCACCTCGTTGAAGGCCTTGCCGTTGAAACTGGTGCTGCCGGCAATGTTCGTGCGCGTCCCCGTCGCCGGATCAAAACGCGTCAAAGTCTTTGAATCGTAAGACGCCGCCACCAGCATGCCTTGCGTATCGACGGCCAGGCCGCCCACGCCGACGTTATTGGCGAAGACGGTGATCATACCGTTGGCGGGCGTGTACTTGTTGATCTTGCCGGTGGCCGGTGTTCCGCCCATCTGGGCAAAGAACAGCGCCTTCTGCGAGGCGACCCAGACCGGACCTTCTAGCTCGGTGAAGCCGCCCTTGATCATCGTGGCGTTCAAGTTCGCCGGCAAGGGATTTGGATAATTTCCCCCCGGGCAAGTGAAGCCCGCCGGGCCCAGCGTCGAGGACGGCATGCCCAGATCGCCGCTGGTGTCGCGCCCGCTGGTGTTGCCATCTGCTGGCCCACCGGCGTCGCCGGCCGCGCCGCCGTCCGGACCTGGCGTCACCGTGCCGCCAGCGCCGCCGCTGGCATTGTTGCCGCCGGTGCCGGTGCCGGCGCCGCCGCTGCCGCTGGTCCCGCCTGATCCGACGTTGCCGCCGCTGCCACCGCCGGTCCCGGCGTCACCGGCAGGCGGCGTCCCTCCGGATGAGCTGGTGCAGGAGACGCCGATCATGGTTGCCGCCGCCCAGAAAAGTGAAACGCAGGCGAGTCCAGAAGAGATGCGAGGCATTGCGGCGACGCTAGGGCGCCGGGCCGCGGACTGTCAAGCCAGCCAACCAATTGATTGCGGACTTGTCGCTGAAAACGCGGTGATTAACCAGGTGAATGAGGAGGTTTCAACATGGCCAATCTGATCAGGAGAGACAATCGCACCGTCGGTCGGCAAGACACTCAGGACTATCGCTGGGATCCCTTCCGGGTGATGGACGCCTTTTTGCGCTGGGATCCGTCGCGCGCTGAAAATGGGCTGACACCTAGCGGCGGCGAGTTCACGGCCCGCTTTGACGTCAAGGAGACCAAGAACGCGTACGTGCTGCGCGCCGACGTCCCCGGCATCAAGGAAGACGGCGTCGACATTTCGCTGAACGGAAACATCCTGACGATCAGCGGCAAACGGGACGAAGAGCGCCGCGAGGAAGGCGAGCAGTACTTTGCCGTGGAACGCAGCCATGGCAGCTTCACGCGCAGCTTTTCGTTGCCGGACAACGTCGACCCCGAAAGCATCTCGGCGGATCTCAAGCAGGGCGTGCTGACGGTTCAGATCCCGAAGAAACCGGAGGCCCAGCCGCGCAAGATCGCCGTCAGCAAGACGACCGACGGCGGCCAGGCCAAGGCATGAGAGCAATCGGTCCACCGCGAACCGGCGCGGCACAAGGGGGGGCTTCGGCCTCCCCTTTTTTTTGGCCGGTCGGGGTATACCAGGCCCCATGTCGACCGAACGATTGATCGTCCCTGCCGGGGAGGCCCTGACCCGTCTGCGCACCGGAAACCAGCGCTATATCCAGAACGTGCGCAGCGTCGATTCCATGATCAGCCACAGCCGTCGCGACCTGACGCTGCAATCGCCGTTCGCCATCATCCTGGGCTGCTCCGATTCGCGGGCGCCGGCGGAGATCGTGTTCGACCAGGGGCTGGGCGACCTGTTCGTCATCCGCGTGGCCGGAAACATCGTGGCACCGTCGCAGGTGGGCAGCGTTGAATTCGCCGCCGAGCGCTTCGGCACGCGCCTGGTGGTGGTCATGGGCCACACCGGCTGCGGCGCCATCGACGCCGCCATCGAGGCCATCAGCGGTGAACACGGGCCGACCTCCAGCAACCTGCTGTCGATCGTCGACCGCGTCCGTCCGGGTATCGAGAGTCTTTTTTCCACCGAGGTCGCGCGCGATCCCGTGCGCCTGCGCCGCGAGGCGATGCGCGCCAACGTGCGCGCCTCCGTCGAGCAGCTCCGCCACGGCTCGGACATCATCGAACGACTGGCCGAGCAGGGCGGCCTGGCCGTGGTGGGCGCCGAGCTGGATCTGGCCACCGGTGAGGTGACGTTCTTCGACGAGGCGACCTGACGTCGCGCCGCCGTCAGCCGAACGCCGCGATGAGCGCCACCGCCTCGGCCGCCAGCGGCTGGATGCGCGCAAACGAGGCGAGGGGCGCCGGGCGACCGAGCCAGTAACCCTGGCCCACGTCGCAGCCGGCATCAGCCAGCCAGCTGGTCTGGGCTGCCGTCTCGACGCCCTCGGCGACCACACCCAGGCGCAAGCTGTGCGCCAGCTGGATGATGGAGCGCACCAGCTCGCCGGCGCCCTGCCCGCTCTCCGGCGCCAGGGGGCGGATGAAACTCTGATCGATCTTCAGCGCGTCGATGGGCAGCCGCTGCAGGTAGGCCAGCGACGAGTACCCGGTCCCGAAATCGTCAATGGCCACCCGCACGCCCAGGCTGCGCAGCGCGGACAGTTGATCGGCCACCAGGGTGACGTCGCGCATGAGGACGCTCTCCGTCAGCTCGACTTCCAGCTGGTCGGGCTGAAGC
>DATLVT010000599.1:0-2225 GCA_035577105.1 Polyangia bacterium | reverse complement strand
CCCGGCCGGCAAACGGTCAAGAAAGGGGGGGCGGGTCGACGCGGTTCTCGTTGGAACTGGGCGGGAGCGTCGGTGGTGGCAGCGACGACCGCCGATTCGGGGTAGCAGCATCATCAACCGGTGGCGGTGGTTGTCGCGGCGGCGGCGGCGATTGCGCAGGCGGACTGGATTCCAGCGGCGGAGGGGAAAAGGCGAACGGTGCATTCAACGGCACGACCTTTCCTTCGTCCTCGGTGAGATAGGCGTACCGGATGCCCACCAGGGCAACGGGCGTCAGCTGGGACAGCGGAATTTCGCGTTCGGTGGTGTCCTGATAGACGATGTGAAGCGGCTGGTCGCGCTCGACGGCGACCCACCCGTCGAAGGTGCGGGCGAAATCGATTCGCTCGTCAGCCTGCTCTGATTCCGCCAGCGCCGCGATGAGTGCGATCACGCCCACCACCGCCACCGCGCCCGCCACGGCGCCGGAAGCGCCACCGCCTCCGCCGTGATGACTGTGGCCCCCCGACGATGGAAACGACGTTCGATGGGCTAACGACGGCGCGCGAACACCCGTCGGGGCTCCCCGCCACGTGGCAGGGGATGGCCCGCTGCTGGGTGCGCGGGCCACGGGGCCGCCGCGAAACGAACCGGGACCGGACACCGTTGCCGATCGCGCGGCCCCCGACGGATGCGCGGCTCGGAAGGCGTGTGGACGGGGGTGGCCCACGCCAACCGGACCGACGGGCACCGATATGTCGACATACATGCCGCCACCGCCAACCGGCTGCTCGATCACCGTCGGAGCGGGCGCTGGCCCCGACATGGTCCGCGCGTTCTCTGGCGACGTGTCCCAGGGGATCACCCGGACTTCTCGTCCGCGCTCTGCCGGCGGCAGCTCGGCCAGTCGCCTTACCTCCGCGACGGGAACTCTGAACTTGACCGTGCCGCACCCGACGGTCAGCGCCGCCATTCCCACCAGAAGCAACGTCCGGGTCATGCCCGGCTGTCTGTTCAAGGACGATGCCACGGCCGCATCGACGCTGGCCCGTACCCGGCGTCGACTTAACAGCAGCCCTGATGACCGGGCTCACACCTCCGCGCGCGGCGTGTGCATTGCGGTCACACCCTTGTGCGCGCCGACCACGCTATCGGCGCGCGACGACGTGGCGGGGCGCACCCCGACTATCGACCGGTGGCCTTGTAGCCGCGCCACAGCCAGGTCAGGCCTTCAGGCAGCGTCTGGCGCAGCGGTCCTTGATCGACGTGACCGGCTCCCTGCGCATGGTCGTAGTGAAAGTGATAGCCGCGCTTCTGGAACGAGGCGGCCATTCGCTGATTGGCCAGATCAAAGTTGCGGTAGCCGGTCGGGCTGCCCCCGGCGCCCAGATCGTTTGAGCCCGATTCGTGCCAGATGCGGATCGGTTTGTTCACAGTGGTGTTCCAGGCGCAGCCGGCGACCGCCTCGCAGGCGGTCTGGGTCAGCGGCGTGTCGCACGGACCGGGGTTGCTGCTGCCGGCCGCCGGATTGGCGGCGCTCTCGCAGTGGGCGACGATGAGGCCGTTGGGCGCCGCAGCGTCGTAAGGATCCTTGTCGTGATAGATCCAGCAGCCGTGCGGGAACGGCGAGCTGGCCGGCACCTGCGTCACGTACGTGCCGGAGAAGGTGATCACGCGCCGGAACAGATCCGGGTGCCACCAGGCCATGGAAAACGAGCCGGCGCCGCCGGAGCTGCCGCCCATGGTGCCGCGACCCTCGGGGTCCTTGGTGAAGGTGACCGCCTGGGTGGGTAGCTGTTTCATCGTCTCGGCCTCGACGCGCGGGAAGACCTCCTTGTCGACGAATTCGGCGTACAGGCCGGAGACGGTGTCGTACTCCAGACCGCGCTCGCTGCCGACGGCGTCGCCCCCGCCGTTGCTGATGAAGACGCCGACGATGGGCGGGATCGAACCCTTGGCGATCAGGTTGTCCAGGACGACGGGGACGGCGGTGTCGAACCCATAAAAATTCGTTCCGTCCTGGAACGCCATCACCGCGGCGGGCGTGCCCATCTTGTACTGGGAGGGCACGTAGACGGCGACGGCCCGATTGGTGGGCGCCTTGGGATAGATGGTGCTGGCCATGCCCATCGTGAAGCGAATGACCTTGCCCTGGGGAACGCCGGCCTGACGATTGAACTCCGGCGCTGTCTTGTAGTTGCCGGGCAGCATGCGGATGCCGTCGCCGTCGGTGCCGGGATCGGCGG
>DATLVT010000598.1:0-2015 GCA_035577105.1 Polyangia bacterium | reverse complement strand
AGGCCACGCGCTTGCCGTTTTTCTTGGTGGGCGCCTGGGGCAGGCGATCAGTGATGTCGCCGCGCAGGTCGGCGGCCACCCGCTTGAGCCGGCAGATGGCCACCGGCTTGCCGTCAAGACGCTCGCGGCGGCAGGCCGGCTCGCAGGGACGATCGCAGGTGCGGCCCAGGATCCCAGGGAAGACATTCGAATCGCGGTTGAGCATGTACGCGTCGGCGTAGCGCTCCTGGGCGATCATCCGGATGTATTCCGGGACGTTGGTGTGCGCCGGACAGGCCCACTGGCAATCGACGACCTTGTGGAAATAACTCGGGTTGCGGACGTCAGTGGGTTTCACCGGATGAGCTCTCCGTGTTCTTGGATACGGCCGAAGGGAAGCGACTTTAGAACGAACGCGTTCCCACCGCCACCTACACCCACCAACGGGAAGCCCCGCCGCGCTCGGGATCCACCAATTGCGACGTTTCATTTAGCAGGTTTCCGCATAGTTTGTCGCGAAACAATGCGTTTACCTGCGCCAGGCCGGCGTCCCCGTCGGGCACGCCCCTGACGCGTCAATTTGAGTTTTCGGTTGGGGTCGGGTCTGGGGCGGCCGGGAGGGGGCGGCTAGCGACCGCCGTCTATCAAGCTGAGGTCGGTCTTGCGAGGCGTGATCTTCCAGATCTCCTCGGCGTACTGGCGGATGGTGTTGTCGCTGGAAAACTGGCTGGCGCCGGCGATGTTCAGGACCGCCCGCCGGGACCAGTCGCGCCGGTCGCGGTAGGCATCGCCGGCCAGAGCCTCGCAGATTCGATAGCTTTCGAAATCTGCGCAGACCATGAACTCGTCGTGATCGCGCAGGCTGTTGACGATCGGTTTGAACCGGTCGCGCTCGCCCAGGCTGAAGAAGCCGGAGCCGATCAATTCAAGCACCTCGGTCAGCACCGGTGATCGGTCGATGAAGACGCGCGGGTCATAACCGGCCGCCCATTGCGCCGCCACCTGGCGAGTGTCCATGCCGAAAAGGAAGAAGTTGTCATGCCCGACGGCGTCCCGGATCTCGATGTTGGCCCCGTCCAGCGTGCCGATGGTCAGGGCGCCGTTCAGGGCGAACTTCATGTTGCTGGTCCCCGACGCCTCCTTGCCGGCGGTGGAGATCTGCACCGACAGATCAGCGGCCGGGATGATCCCCTGGGCCAGCGACACGCCATAGTTGGGAACGAAGACCATGGCCAGTCGCCCGCGCACCAGGGGATCGGCGTTGATCACCGCCGCCACGTCGTTCAGCAGGCGAATGTGCAGCTTGGCCATGGTGTACCCGGGGGCGGCCTTGCCGGCGAAGACGTAGACCCGCGGCACAGTCTCCTGCGACGGGTCGCGCTTGATGGCCATGTAGTGGCCGATGATCTGCAGACAGGCGAGAAGCTGGCGTTTGTACTCGTGGATGCGCTTCACCTGGACCACGAACATGGCGTCGACCGGCAACTCCACGCCGGTGCGGGCCTGCACCACGGGGAGCAAGGCCCGCTTGTTCTCTTGCTTGACGTCCCACAGGGCATCCAGAAAATCCGGATCGTCGGCGAAGGCGGCCAGCGCGCGCAGGCGCGACAGATCGCGATCGATCCAGTCCGTTGATCCCAGCGTGGTGGTGATGAGCCGGGTGAGCAGCGGGTTGGCGTACAGCAGCCAGCGGCGGGGCGTCACGCCGTTGGTCTTGTTGTTGAATTTCTCGGGCCACAGCTCGTAAAAGTCGGAGAGGAGCTGGCTCTTGATCAGCTCGGTGTGCAACGCGGCCACGCCGTTGACGCTGTGGGCGGCCACCGTGGCCAGGTTGGCCATGCGCACCTGCTGGCGGTGGCCTTCCTCGATGATCGACATGCGGCGCAGGCGATCGTCGTCGCCGGGCCAGCGGGTCTGCACCTGGCGCAAAAATCGCTGGTTGATCTCGAAGATGATCTGCAGGTGCCGGGGCAGCAGGCGCCCGAACATGGCCACCGGCCAGCGCTCCAGCGCCTCGGGCAGCAGCGTGTGGTTGG
>DATLVT010000597.1:0-3661 GCA_035577105.1 Polyangia bacterium | reverse complement strand
GCCAGCTTCGCGGCCCACGCGCTGGGAAACATCGGAGCCCATGCTCTTCCCTCATTGATGGCGGGGCTCGGCAGCGACGATCGACGAGTCCGACGCGGAGTCGCGGGCGCGCTCCTCTACATGAAGGGGGAGAGCGTGTGCAGCGCCGTCTCCCCGCTCGCGGAAGCGCTGGCGGACGAGGATCACGTTGTCCGGACGAGGGCGGCGATGGTGCTTTTCCACCTCGGACCCGCGGCGCGCAGCGCGGTCCCTGCCTTGCTCGGCTCCCTCGGTCACTCCGACCCGGACCTTCGCGCGTTGGCTGTTGGCGCCTTGGGAAGCATCCAAGACGATCGTCCGGAGGTCGTTTCGGCACTGGCGTCAGCGCTTTCGGACTCTGACGCGAGAGTCCGGAGGGCAGCCGTGGGGACCTTGGGGAGCCTAGGCTCGGGGCAGGCCGTTCCGGCGTTGGTCAAGGTCCTTCACGGCTCCAGCGATGACATGGCGATGCTGGCCGCGCACGCGCTGGGAAGCCTCACGGCGTGGCCGCAACTGACCGTTCCCGCGCTGGTCGCAGCAACGCGAACCGGTGGCCATGACACCCGACCGGCCGCGATCCGTGCCCTCGGAAAAATGGGCGCTGCGGGGGGGGCGCCACTGCTCGCGATGCTCGATGACCGCGATCCGAAGGTTCGTGTCGCCGCGGCCTGTGCCCTTGGCGACGTGGGTGCGGAGGCACCGGAGGGAATTTCCTCCTTGATCGATGCGCTCGGCGACGAAGAGCCGGAGGTGCGGTCTGCCGCGGCCAGTGCGCTTCACGCGATCGGCCCCGCGGCGAGCCGCTCCATTCCGGCCCTGATCGCCGCGATCGCCGAACCGTCCACCCAGGCCGGCTGGGCGCTCGCGTCCATGGGCGAGATGGCGATTCAGCCGTTGGTGGCTGCCTTTACGAGCCCACTCGTCGGGATCCGCGTCGGCGCCGCGGAGGCGTTAACGTTCTGGTGGTCCCTGCAGCCCGACGCTCCGGAGCACATAGAGGCCGTCTCCACCCTGGTGAAGGCGCTCGACCATCGAGACCCGGATATCTCGTTTCGTGCCGCGGTGGCCTTGCGAAGGATCGGGACCGCGGCACGGCGGGCCATTCCGGCTCGGTGGCAAGCCTTCGTGGAGGCGGCGCGCATCGAAACGGGCGGGTGTTGACGTCGCCTCGCGACTGACCGCGCGACGGCGGCGCTCGAGCACGTCCTACCGAACGTCGCGCTCAAGATGAGGGATTCGCGCGGGAAATCGTAGGCGGGACGGGCTACTCGGATTATCGCAACGGGATGTGGGTGCCGCTGGAGGCGGTGATCGGGTAGGGCACAAACGGCGCCGCGCAAGGCTCGGCCACCGCGAGCGAGAGCGCTGTCGCGCAGAATCTGAGCAGGCCACCGGAGTCTGCCCAGGTCCGACGTCGTTTCAGCGAGTTGCGGAACGGGCAACGCGAGCTGACGCTCCCTGCGCCGTTCCGTAAGCTCCTGCCCTCTCGAACAGGAGCTGCAACCCATGTCGACTGAACAGATGCGCTGGCTTTTGAAGGTCATCCAACCCGAACGGACCTTGGCCTCGCTGCCCGGAGGTGCCGGGCTCTCCCAGGAAACCCATGCAGCGCTGCTTGGGCTTCCGCCGGAGGTCTATGCGGCCGAGCTCAGCCGGATGAGGGCAGCGGCCAGGGAAGCTGCGGGCGAGCTGCTGGCCGACGACGCCGTGGCCTCAATGGTGGATCGGCTTCCCCTGCGGAAGGGCGCCAAGGTCGTTGCGTTCGGCGACAGCCTGACGTCGGAGCCCCAGTCCTGGGCCGTCATCCTCAGCGAGCTGCTGGCGGCGCGCCGCGCCGCTGACGGGATCTCAGTGGCCATCAGCGCCGTCGGCGGCGAGACGACAATGCACGGGCTGGTCCGTGTCGGTGAAGTCGTCGGCCAGCAGCCCGATTGGATCCTATTTCTGTTAGGCACCAACGACGCCCGGACGCAAGGCTCGAACCCGACGAAGACGCTCGTCCATCATGAGGAGACGGGGCGCAACGTCGCGGAGCTGCGTCAACGCGTGTCCCGAGAGACCAAGGCGCGCTGCGTGTGGATCACTCCGCCTGCGGTCAACGAAGAGCAGGTGGCGGGACACTGGGGGCTGGCCCGGTTCGGGGTTCGCTTCCGCAACGAGGACCTGGCACGCGTCGCCCAGATCGTCCGCGACATCGACGCGCTCGCGATTGACGTCTTCTCCAACCTTGGGACACCACCCCCGGCCGACCTCCTCATGGGGGACGGGCTGCACTTCACGCTGGCCGGCCAGAAGCGGTTGGCGCTCGAGGTGATCAAGGGGTGGAGCAAACTCAAATGAAGTATCTGGTCATCGGCGCCACCGGGAACATCGGATCTCGAGTCACCCAGCGCCTCATCGCTCGTGGGGAGCGCCCGTCCGTTTTCGCGCGCAGGGCGAAGAAGGCAAAGGAGCTCTTCGGTGAAGAGGTCGATCCCATCCCATTCAACCGGTGGGCCGAGGAGAACGCCGGCGCCTTTCAGTAGTGGCTGGGGTGGCCGCCCTGACACGAATTCAAATAGAGGAGGACCGTTCGGATGGCCTCGTCTTTGGCGAGGTCCCTCGAGATGACCGCCTGCTTCTGGTGAGCCACTCCATGCACGAGCGCTTCGACCATGTGCGGAAGGACGAAGAGCATTCGCTTCGTCTCGTCGGGCGTGTAGCGATCCTGTTCGGCGGGCGAAATCACCTGCTCGAACGTGGCCTGGAGTGCGCTCTTGAAGCCGTGGGCGCCCTCCGGCACGGCGGCGGAGACGATCTGGTGCAGCTCCGCGTCTTCTGCGTGCACGTTCGCCAGCCCTTCCACGAGCTCGCGCGTGAAGTCCTTGAGTGAAGCCGAGGCGCAGTCGGCCATCGTCCGCTCGATCACGTGCCGCACTTCGTCGACGTGGCGGTCATACAAGGCCGTGAAGATGGCCTGCTTGTCGGGGAAGTACTGGTAGAGCGAGCCGATGCTGACGCCCGCTGCTTCCGCGATGCGGTTCGTGGTGACGGCTTCGGCGCCGTGACGCTTCAGCACCCGCTGGACGGCCTCGAGGACCGCCTCCACAGTCTGTCGGGAGCGTTGTTGCTTGGGTTCGCGGCGCGCGAGCGCTCTTTCGTTGGTCTTCATGGCGTCTTGCGTTCGCGGCGAGCTCTCTGGCTCTGACCTTACTTGAATTGTCGAAACGGGGCGATGTGAGTGTTGGCGGAGGCGCTGATCGGCGTGGGATAGAGAGCGGTCTGCGCGCGTCGGACGCGCCCAGGTATGGCCGCATATACGATGAAACGCCAGAACGGCTCGCTTCGAATGAGAGGTCGGGGGCGACAGCGGCCTTGACCTCCAGGGCGACATCTCCGTAGGTCCACTTGCCTGCACCGCGAGCACTTCCGTCGGCGTCGCGATTTCGCGTGCGCGTTGGACGTGACCCTTCACCACGGCGTTCACCGCGCCCCCGGTCGTTGGCGCGATCGCGGCGGCCGGGCTTCCGAACAGGATCACCTTCGGGTTGGGGGCCCGCATCATCGACGAGCGGCGTCCCCCACGCCGCTTGGCGGAGACCGCCAAAAATGCGCAGGCGAGCGTCCCTGAGTGCAACCGACCTCCGCAGGCGGTTCAGGCCGC
>DATLVT010000596.1:0-9097 GCA_035577105.1 Polyangia bacterium | reverse complement strand
CGTGGCCAGCCGCGCCATACCGCCCAAGGTGGCGTCGTCGTCGGTGGTGGCCGGCGTGTAATCAGCCTCCGGTCCCTCGCCCTGCAGGTGCGAGTGAAGATCGTTGGTGTGCAGGATGACCAGCTTTTGCGGCGTGCCGGTCGCGACGTCGCTGCCGCCTTCCGGGGTGCCGCCATCGGCGGGGGGCGCGTCCGATGTTCCCGCGTCGGGGTTTTTCGCGGGGCTGCTGCTGCCGCAACCGGCGGCGACCAACAAGGACAAGCAGCCGGTGAGGACAGACGCCAGGCGGCCGGCAAGAGGACGGTTCAACATGTAAGGCTCCTAGTTCAGATCGGCCAAGGTGGGAAAGTAAGGCGACAAATGCGCGGCGCATCGGGCGCACGACGCAGGGTGATATTAAGTGAGAACGCCCGTCGGCAAAATAGTTCATGTCGCAACTTGATGTTCCCCAGTTACGTGAACTGCGATCTTCCGTTTCGGACGGAGGCTTGCGGTGCCATGGCGTTGGTAAGCCAGCCACTAGAAATTTCTGACCTTTCACCTCGGAACGAATTTGGTATGGTCCTGTTTGCGTGGCTGGCCGTTCGAGGAATATTCGCGGCTCCCAACGTCGTCGGGCCATATGGCTGAGCGTCTTGGGGGTCGTCTGTCTGGGAGGGTGCACCCCCTCGGAGAGCGCCAATCAACCCGACGCCATCGCCATCATGGGCACCGGCGGCGCATCACCCGGCAATGGGGGAGGGTCGGGCGGCGCGATCATCAGCGGCACCGGCGGGACGGACACCCATACCGGAACGGGTGGGATGAGCGTCGACACCGATGCCGGAAATGACGTACCGATGGTCACGCCGCCCTCTGCCAACGGCGTGACCTGCAGCCAGGACAGCCAGTGCGAGAGCGGCTTTTGCACTGACAAGGTCTGCTGCGCTGCCCGCTGCGACGGGATCTGCCAGTCGTGCACCATCTCGGGCAGCCTGGGCGTCTGCCTTCCCGCCGACGTCGGCACCGATCCCCACAACGATTGTCCCGACGAGACGCCGGCAAGCTGTGGACGCGACGGCACCTGCGACGGTGCCGGCCAGTGCCGCAAGTATTCGGTGGGGACGATCTGCAAGCCAGCCACCTGCGTCGGATCGACGCTGACCGCCGCCTCTCGCTGCACCGCGGACGGCTGTGGAACGGTCAAGGGCCAGGTCTGCGATCCGTTCGTCTGTGGCCCGGCGGCGACCTGCCTGACGACGTGCACGAAAGACAGCGATTGCATCCAGCCGAACACCTGTCTGGGCGGTCGCTGCGGCAAGAAGCCGCTCGGCGACAAATGCACCGGCGACGACGAGTGCAACTCCACACACTGCGCCCAGGGCGTCTGCTGTGGTTCGACCTGCACGGCCAACTGTCAGTCCTGCGCGCTGGCCGGCAGCGAGGGTCGCTGCACGATGGTGCCCCCCAACCAGGATCCCCTGAACCAGTGCGCCAAGGATGATGCCGCCACCTGCGGCCTGGACGGAACCTGCGACGGCGCCGGCGCCTGCCGGGCCTGGGTGGCGGGTACGATCTGCAAGGTCGCCGCCTGCGTCAACGCTACCCAGACGCTGGCCGCCACCTGCGACGGCAAGAAGACCTGCAGCACGGCGGCGCCCGTCTCCTGCGTGGATTACACCTGCGACACGAATGCGCGCTGTCGCGTGCGGTGCGCGTCGACCGCCGAGTGCGTGGCGCCGGCGATCTGCGAGGCGGGCGCCTGCGGCGGCGTCATCGCCCAGTACTACGGCGACATGACGCTGACCAGCCTGATCCTCACCCGCACCGAGCCTGGCATTAACAACAACTTTGGGCCCGGCTCGCCACCGGGGGTGCCGGCCGACATGTTTTCGGCTCGTTACACCGCCACGCTGACGCCGCGTTTCTCCGAGACGTATACCTTCTACATCCTGGTCGACGACGGCGTGCGGATGTGGGTCAATGACGCGCCCATCATCGACGACTGGAATCCCCACGCCGCCATCGAGGACACCGGCACCATCACGCTGCAGGCCAATGTGCCGGCCACCATCCGCGTCGAGTACTTCGAGAAGATGGGCGACGCGGAGGTCATCCTTTCGTGGTCCAGTCCGTCCGAGCCGAAGGCCGTGGTTCCGACCGGTCGCCTGTCCCCTCGCTGACCGCGCGCCGGGCGGGCGACGGGCGACAAGGCTCACATCGGCGGCTGCGGCCCCGTTACCAGAGCCGCAGCCGTCGAGGAGCGCCCTCAAAGTTCCGAAGGCAAGCGAACACCAGAATACCGGGTCCAGCGAGGACGGCTGGTCGCCGGTATGTTTCCCCCGTATCGCTTGCCGGGATGTCGCGGAACGTTTGAGAGCTCCGACATGATCGGCTTGCGCTGATCACGCCGTCTGCAGCAGCAAGCATCCCCCGATACCCGCTGCGCGCAGTCTTTGCACATCAAAAAAATTGCTGTTGGGGGGAGCAGCACCACGACGCCAGCACCATTAGGGGAAGAAGCCCGACGATTTCTTCCCGCTGGTTGATGCCGCCGACGATTGTTTCGCCCGGGGGCGCGGCCTGGCGGCTGCTGTCTAAGGCTTGGCCGGCGGTGGCGCGGTCGGCTGGGCTGGCGGCGGTGACGGCTCCGCGCCTTCGCAGGCGCGTGCGTCAGCCGGGAACCAGACCGTGGTCGCCTGCTGGCAGGCCTTGATGCGGCGGTCGTAGAGGCGCTTGCCCCATTTGGTCCCGGGATCGATCTTGGCAGGCAGGCATTTGCGTCCCGGATCGCAAGAGTAGGCGCCCCATCCGGCCAGGTCGCCCAGGCCAAAGGCGACCACGGTGACCGGTCCAATTGGTGCCATCAGGATGCCCAGCGCGAACGTTTTGCCCAGGCCCGGAAAATTGTCGGCGATGGCTGACTGAGCGCAGGTGCGGGTGTCCTCGGCGCTGACGTCTTTCGAGCCGGCCCCCTCGCCGCCGCGATCGACGCAGGGTTTGACCCCGTGCGCTTCCCAACTTTCCAGACCGAGGGCCTTGTTCACCGCCACGATGGCCTCGGTCATCTCCTTGGCCACCGGGGGAGGGACCTTGGCCGCTGGCTGAGCGGCGAGGAGCAGTCCGGTACCGACGGCGACGATGGTGGTCAGCATGGCGGTTCTCGGGAAACGTCGGGCGAAGCACCCATCATCGACCCGGTGGGTGCAGGGCGCCAGAAATTTGCTTCATCGAGTTCCTTTGTTCCTGTTCTCCTGCCCGACGGACGACAGTTGACGTCGGGGCCGTCAGCCCCCATACTGCATTCTTCGAATAGGTATCGTCCTGCCTTCGCCTTTCATGCGAAGAGCGCCAGGGACCGGTTGGCGGCAGTGCTGTCTGAACGGGTTTCGCACGGACAGCCACCACAACCCGGAAGACTTCGTAAGCCCCTTGGTCGCAATGACCGGACGGCGCGCGGCCACGAAGTCATCCCCGCAGAAGGACCGTAATTTCATGACTGCTCCCTCGTTCGCCGATCTCGGCCTCATCGATCCATTGCAACGCGCTCTCGTCGGTGAGGGTTACCTGAACCCCACGCCCATCCAGGCCCAGGCCATCCCTCATTTGCTGGCCGGGCGCGACGTGCTCGGCTGCGCGCAGACCGGAACCGGCAAGACGGCCGCGTTCGCGCTGCCCATTCTCGATCGACTGGAGCGCAGCGCACGTCCGGCCGGCAAGCGCGGACCGCGCGCCCTGATCCTGACGCCGACGCGCGAACTGGCGGTGCAGATCGCCGACGGCTTCGCCGCCTACGGACGTCACGTCAAGACCACCCGCGCCGTTATCTTCGGTGGCGTGGGGCAAGGCCCGCAGGTGGATGCGCTGCGCCGCAACGTCGATGTCATCGTGGCCACGCCGGGGCGCCTTCTGGATCTCATGAACCAGCGACACGCCATCTTCGAAGCGCTGGAGGTGCTGGTGCTGGACGAGGCTGATCGCATGCTGGACATGGGTTTCATCGATCCGATTCGCCGGATCATCGCGGCCCTGCCCCGCAAGCGACAGAACCTGATGTTCTCGGCGACCATGCCGCCGGACATCGCGCGCCTGGCCGACAACATCCTGGTCAGCCCGATCAAGGTGGCCGTCACGCCGGTTTCCAGCACGGTCGACAACGTCACGCAGTGGGTGCTGTTCGTGAACCACGCTGACAAGCGGTCGCTGCTGACCGAGACGCTGCGCGATCCGGCGATGACCCGCGTCCTGGTCTTCACCCGCACCAAGCACGGCGCCAATCGACTGGCGCAGCAGCTGGACAAGGGCGGCGTGCGCACCGAGGCCATTCACGGCAACAAATCGCAAGGCGCGCGCCAGCGGGCCCTCGACGCCTTCAAGTCCGGACGGGTGCGCGTCCTGGTGGCCACGGACATCGCCGCCCGCGGCATCGACGTCGACGGCGTCAGCCACGTCATCAACTTTGACCTGCCGAACGAGCCCGAAAGCTATGTTCATCGCATCGGCCGCACCGCGCGCGCCGGCAACACGGGCGTGGCGTTGTCGTTCTGCAGCGGCGACGAGCGAACCGCGCTGCGCGACATCGAACGGCTGACGCGCAAGCCGCTGCAGGTCGTGCAGGCGCATCCCTACTCGTCCTCGAGCGGGGCGCGCGAAGGCGGCCGACCGGCGCCCGGCTGGTCGGGGCGGGGCGGACGATCCGATCGCCCGCGCGCCTGAGACGCGCAGCCTCAAGTCCGGCGGGAGCGCAGCCGAAGAACACGCAGGCCAGGGACACTCCCCATGCCTGCACCCGCCATCAACACGGAACGCCGCCGTCATCCTCGGTTCAAGCTGGGGCTGCCGGTGCGTCTTCAGAAGGAAGGCAGCGTGCAGGCCACCACCATCGAGCTGGCCGACGTCTCGGTGCGCGGCTGTCGGCTCTCTGCCTTCTTTTCAGGCGCCGCGCCGGCCGTCGACACGCGGGTCGCCCTGGGGTTTGTCCTGCCCAATCGCCGGATCGCGCTGGCCAAGGGGCGGGTGGTGCGGCACGTTGACCAGGCCCGCGGTGGCGGCGTCGGTCTGAAGTTCGAACACGCGAACGCCGCCTTCTACGAATTCATCATCGAGCTGTCCGAGGCTGACGCCAGCATCGGGCGCCTGATGGCCTAGCGCCGCTCGCGCGCGGGTTCGACGGGCGGGCGGGGTCGCGTTACTTTGCCGGGCCATGGACGCGCATCGGCGCTGGTCGATCGAATGGCGAACGCAGGATGGAGTCCTGCGTGCCGCGGAGCCGACCGCCGCCGAGGTGGTCACCGCCGCCGGTCCTCTGGCCGAGTTCTATAACGAACCGCACAACCGCCAGATGATGACCAACACCGTCGCCATGACGGCGGACGAGGTGATCGCATATTACGCGGGATCGGATCGACAGCAGGTCCGTCCATTCTTGCTGGCGCGCGACGGCGTCCTGGTCGGCGACGGCGATCTGCGCGGCATTCGTGACGGGACGGCCGAGACGGCGATCTTGATCGGCGATCGGCGCCAGCAGGGGCGGGGACTGGGGACCCGCTTCGCCATCATGCTGCACGCCTTTGCTTTCCGGGTCCTGTGCCTCGATCGCGTCTACGCCGCGATCATTCCCGGCAACACCGGATCGCGGCGCCTGTTCGAAAAGCTGGGACATCAGATCGACGTCAGCGTGGTGGGGCGGACCTTCGCCGAGGAGCCGTCGGACGTGATCCTGTCGGTCGACGCGGAAAAATTCTGTGAGCTTCATCGAGATTTTTTGGGGGAGATAGCGTTTCAACCTTGGGAGCCGGTCGGATAGACTCGGCCGCCCTCGCCGCAACCAAGGAGGCCTCGTGAATCTCGTGCGTACGGGCACCCCGCTATTTCTCGCCATCACCGTGGCCGTCTCGCTTGGCTGTACCATCAGCGGGCCGATGGGACCTCCCGTCACTTATCCGGCCCCGGGAGGGTACTCGCCGCCGCCCGCGGCATCGGGGGGGCCCATCGAAGCCGGTTGCAGCTTCAACGCCGGCCAGGTGCCGGGTGATCCGGGCGCCGTGTTCCAGATCGCCTGCCCCCCCGGCTGCGAGAGCACAGGCGGGCTGTGGGGCACCGACGTCTACACCGCTGATTCGGCGATCTGTCGGGCCGGGATTCACGCCGGCGCCATCACGCCCGCGGGCGGCGTGGTCACCATCCAGATCCAGCCGGGGCGGCCCGCCTACCGCGGGGCCGCCCGCAACGGCATCACCTCCAGCGACTACGGCAGCTATGCGCGCAGCTATGTTGTGATGGCATCCGCGGGGATGGTGACCGGCGCGCCGCCGGGACCACCGCCGGGCGCGGTCCCCGCCCAGCAGCAGGCCATCGAAGCCGGCTGCAGCTTCAACGCGAACCAGATCCAGGACGCGCCGGGCGCGGCGCGATTGATCGCCTGTCCCCCGGGGTGCGCACAGCAAGGCGGCCTGTGGGGGACCGACGTCTACACGGCCGACTCGGGGATCTGTCGCGCTGCCATCCACGCGGGGATGATCACCGACGGCGGCGGGATGGTGGTGGTCGTCCTGGACGCTGGTCGACCCGCCTACCGGGGCAGCGTTCGTTACGGCGTCACCTCGTCGGACTACGGCAGCTACCCCAAGAGCTTTCGTCTGCAGCGGCCCTAGCCGCGACCGCCTTCGCTGTTCTCCGTCGGTGTGGGCAACGTCCGCACAGCGGACGGGCGTGGGCGGCGCCCTCCCGCGGCGGCGATCTTCGTCAGCTGACGGCGGTGAAAGTGCCGTTTTTCGGCAGGCGTCGAGGGGACCGGCCTTGAAACCCGGCGATTTCCCCGGAACCTGGCCCCGGCACGGACGCTGCACTGGGATCGGTTGAACCCCATTCAACCCATCGAGACCTTCCGCCGATAGCCGGCGGGAATTCGAAGGCAACCCCAGGAGGCGTCCCATGTTCATCCGCAAGCGTCAGTCCGGTTTCACCCTCGTCGAGTTGATGATCGTCGTCGCGATCATCGGCATCCTGGCCGCCGTGGCCATCCCCGCGTTCTCGAAGTACATCAAGCGGTCGCGCACCGCCGAGGCGGTGGGCCACCTGAACAAGATGTGGGCCGGCTCGGTCACCTACTACGAGACCGACCACGTTGACGCCAACGGCGCCGCCGTCGCCAAGCAGTTCCCGTCGCTGGGCAAGGCTGCCACGCTGGAAGCCGCCAAGGAATGCGGCTGTCTGGACACCGGCAAGTGCCCCGGTGGCGCTGTCGCCTGGCAGCAGCCGGAGTGGGTCGCCCTCCAGTTCTCCATCCCCGATCCTCACCTGTTCCTCCCGCACTACACCAGCACCGGCACCGGCAAGGACGCGACGTTCACCGCCGAGGCCACGGGCGACATGGACTGCAACGGCACCGCCTCTGACTTCAAGCGCGTCGGTCTGCTGGACGCCAACGGTGACGTCAGCGGCAGCCGGGCGCCGATCATCACCAACGAGCTCGAGTAACCACCAGCGGCGGCCCACCGGCGGCCGCGCTTCTTTTCAAGGCCTCGGCGGAGCAATTCCGCCGGGGCCTTTCTTATTGAATATTGGTCAATATGTCGATCGTGCTAAGTTGATGCGATGGATAGCCGGCTGGCCAGCACCCTGGATGATCTGAAGGCGCGGTTTCGTCCGGGAACCATCAAGAAGGCGACGACCTATTACCTGTCGCTGGGCGACGGCAAAGGCCAGAAATGGACGGTCAAGCTGTCTCCCACCGCCTGCGAGGTTGTGGCCGGCAAGACCGAGAACGCCGACTGCGTCCTCAAGACGTCGGGTGACCTCTTCATGAAGCTGGTGGGCGGGACCTGGAAGCCGGGTGCCGTCGATTTTCTTTCAGGAAAGATCAAAACCAACGACCTCGATCTGCTGAGAAATTTGCAGACGGCCTTTGGGATCTGACGCTCGATCCGACGGACA
This sequence comes from Polyangia bacterium, assembly GCA_035577105.1. GTDB lineage: Bacteria > Myxococcota_A > Polyangia > Fen-1088 > Fen-1088 > DATKEU01. The sequence continues at coordinate 1,183 of DATLVT010000596.1, read as the reverse complement.
ATCCGTCGAACAAGCCGACGGGGTCGTGACGAAACAGGCAATCGAGTAAGATGCCGCCGGTCCATGGCAGCCCAACGTAGAGTCCGCCTCCAAATCGACGAACGCCGCGCGCGGCTTTTGGAACTGGGGATGAGACTCTTCTCCCATCATTCCTACGACGACATCTCGATCGACGATGTGGCCCAGGCGGCGGGGATGTCCAAGGGCCTGCTGTATCACTACTTCGGCGGCAAGCGGGAGTTCTACGTCGAGACCATCCGGCAGGCATCGCTGCGGCTGCGCAGCGTGACCGAGCCCGATCCAAAGCTGCAGCCGGGCGCGCGTCTGCGGGCCGCGGTCGACGCGCACCTGACGTACGTGCAGGAGCACGGCCCGGTGTACGCGGCCATCTACCGCGGCGGCGCCGCCGTCGCCAAGGAGATGCAGGCGATCCTGGAAGAACACCGCGAGGTGGTCCTGAAATACTTCTTGCGCGATTTCCGGGTGACCAAGCCGCGGCCGGTGTTGCGGGCCGCCCTGCGGGCCTGGATCGGCATGGTGGAGGGCGCCTGCCTGGACTGGATCGCCCACCCCGAGCTGAAGCGCGACGATCTGCGCGATCTGCTGATCGCCAGCTATGCCGCCGTGCTGGCCAAGGCGGTGGAGCTTGATCCCAAATTGGCGCGCATACTGGATAACCTGCTCCGCAGGACGCCGGCCGCCAGCTAGGGCGGCAGGCGTACCGACCGGGTCAGCGTCGCTATTGACTAATATTCAATAACGAGCTAAGAACTCCGGAAGAGAGGCTGGGCATGGCGAGCTTCCTGCGTGACAACGATGACCTGCAGTACTACCTGCAGGACGGGATCGACTGGGAGACGGTGGTCTCCGTCAGCGAGCTTGGGTATCGCTTTCCCGACGGGTTCAAGACCGCCGCCGAGGGCCTGGCCTTCTATCGCGAGATCGCCGAGATGGTCGGTGAGTTCGTGGCCGAGGAGATCGCCCCGCACGTCGCGGAGATAGATCGCGAAGGGATCCTGTTCAAGGACGGTGAGGCCACCTTCCCGCCGCGTCTGGAGGCGATCTCGCGCAAGATCGGCGAGCTGGGACTGCACGGCATGAACCTGCCGCGCGAGCTGGGGGGCATGAACGCCCCGATGCTGCTCTACTTCATCAACGCCGAGCTCCTGGCCCGGGCCGACGT
>DATLVT010000595.1:0-4455 GCA_035577105.1 Polyangia bacterium | reverse complement strand
AGCGGTGGGGTTCCCTGCCGTGCTCAAACACCGGACGGCGCGCGCGCCTTATGGGTTTGCTTGGAGCGAGGACGTACTGCGCGCCTGCGAACTGCGCGCGGCAGGGAACCCCACCGCTCCCGCCTTCCTGGGGACTACGTTCACTGCGCATGGGTTTCGCCCGAAAAAAAAGAGGGGACACAAGTGGTGAACCGCCTGCTCACCGCGCTCTGCGTGGTTCGGTGAATGGGCGATACAATCGACTCTGGCGGTCGACTAGCTGCGATCGCGGCGGCGCCGAGCCGGGCGCCCTCGCGCCATCATTACAAGCCCCAGCAGCATCAACCCCACCGGAACAGCGGTCAGCGGATCGACCCCGGCCACACTGCAGCCGGGCGCCTGATCAAAGTGCGACGGCGATGGCGTCGTGACGACGCCGCCGTCCTGACCGGAGCTGCTGCTGGCGTCGGGGTGCGACGTGACCGGCGGCTGGGTGCCGGGCGGAATGCAGTAGCCTTCGACGCAGACCTTGCCGCCGTCGCAAAGGTTCGTGCCGTTGTCGATGACGCCGTCGCAGTCATCGTCGAAGGCGTTGCATTGCTCGGCGCGCGGCTTGCCCGGCGTGCAGACCACCGCCGTGCCGCACCCCTCGGCGGCGCGCCGGCACCAGCCGGTGCCGCAGTAGGTGCGCGCACCTTCGTCGACCATGCCGTTGCAGTTGTCGTCGCGGAAATTGCACAGCTCGGGCGCGCCCGGATAGATGGTCGGGTCGTTGTCGTTGCAGTCCATGTTGCCGACGCCGTAACCCTTGCCGGCGCCGCAGGTCATGATGAAGTTGGTCCCGGCGCCGAATCCGTCGCCGTCCTTGTCTTCATAGTACGGCTCGATCTTGAGGCCCTCGTCGATCATGCCGTTGCAGTTGTCGTCCTTGCCGTTGCACAGCTCCGGCGCCCCCGGATAGACCTTCTCGTTATAGTCGTTGCAGTCGGTGTTGTTCACCGAGAAGAACATCGGCTTGGAGCAGTCGCGGATGGCCGGGAACACCATCGATCCAAAGCCGTCGTTGTCGCCGTCGTTGTAATAGTCGGTGCCGGGGCAACCATAGGACATCGCCAGGTAGGCGTGTCCGTCGCCGTCGCCGTTGCTGGTGCCGTCGCCGTTGGCCGACAGCACCCACGCCTCGAACGTCACGCCTCCCGGCGTGCTGGGCGCCGTCCATTGCACGCGGAAGGTCACGTTGCCGCCCACGGCCTGCTTGGGCGCGGTGTGAATGATTCCGGTGCCGCTCATCTGGGTCCCCTCGCCGCTGATGACGGACAGGTTCCCCTTGCCGTTGGTGTAAAGGTACATCCCGGCCACCGGTCCGTTCACCGCGGGGATGGTCAGCGTCACCGTGATCGTCGCCCCCAGCGGCGCCGACATCATGCCGGCGTCGAGGATCGGCGTCGTCGACTTGCCGCCCTTGTGGCAGCCGACGCAACCTTGCGCGCCGATTCCATTGCGCTTGGCGAACGCGCTGGTCGTGGACAGCAGACACAGCAAACCCAACGACAGCGCCAGCAGCGTCCGCGACAGGACGGTGGAACATGGGCTAGCGGATCGCGTCGGAAGCGCCGAACTGCACTGCACGCTTACGGACCTCCAAGGCCAGTGTAGGGAGAAGTGAGGCCTTGGCAACCGATTTCCACAGACCAGCCTGGTGGCACGATCTGTTGAGACGGGCGCCGACGACCCTGGTGTTCCTGGTCTTCGTTCTTCCTGTGCGTCCTCTGATCGCCTCGGCCGATGCCGAGGAAGATCTCGAGAAGGACACGTTATCCTACCAGTGAAACCAGCGCGTCAGCGAGTTGATTTTTCCGATTGGGCGCCGATGGGCTAATGACGGCAGCGCAATGCTAAAGCTATTTCTTTTACGACACGGGGAGACGGAGTTCAGCCGGCGCGACCGCTTCTGCGGCGACATCGACGCGCCGCTGACGGCGGCGGGGATGGAGATGGCCCGGGCCTTCGCCGACGAGCACCGCGCCATCGCCTGGCGCGCCATCTTCACCAGCACGCGGCGGCGCACCATCGAGACGGCCCGCCCGCTTGGCGAGCAGCTGGCGCTGGCGCCGACGGTCGACGGTCGACTGGACGAGATTTTTTACGGCGACTGGCAGGGGCGATCGAAACAGGAGGTCGCCTCGCGCGACGTGCACCGCTATCGCTTGTGGTTGGACAACCCAGCCACGGGCGTGCCGGGCGGCGAGTCGGTGACGTCCGTCGCCGATCGCGCCGCCGCGCTGGTCTTCGGTCTGCGAGGCGACGTCGGCGCGGGCAACGTGCTGCTGGTGGGGCACAAGACCGTCTTGCGCACGCTCATCTGCCGGCTGACCGGCGTCGAGCTTCGTCACTATCGCAAGATCCCGCAGCCAGTCGGCGGCGTCACCGAGATCGATCTCGGCGCCGAGCTGCGCATCCGCAAGCTGGGCGACGTCAGCTATCTGCCGCCGCACCTGCGGACGCTGGCGCAGGCGGGACCGTCGTCCACCGAGAACGAGACGATCACGCTCGAACCTGGCCGTGATCAGTCGTGCGCCGCCTAGTGCGCTAGTCCAGCCACAAGCGAGCGGCCACCTCGTCGGCGAAGAGCCGTCCCTGCGCCGTCAGCCGAAGGTGCCCATCGTCGACGGCCAGCCAGCCGGCCGCGGCGCAGCCCTGCACGGCGGTGGCGCGACCTTGCAAGGGATCGCGGCCGTGGCGGGCGGCGTGAGCGCCGCGATCGACGCCGTCGCTGGTGCGCAGCTGCAGCCACAGCGCTTCATTCTCCAGCGCCGCGGGCGAGCGGTGTTCGATGTGGACGGGACGCGGACTTCCGCCGCCGCGCCGGGCCGCGGCCAGGTACGTGGCGACAGCGCGCGGGTTGGCGAAGCGCCAGCCGGAGCCATCGGCCAGCGGACGAAAGGAAGAGGCCGACGCGCCCACGCCCAGATACGGCGCGCCCGTCCAGTAGAGCGCGTTGTGACGGGCCCGGCGCCCCGCCCGCGCATAGCTGGAGATCTCGTACTGGGCCAGGCCGGCGTCGGCGAACGCGGCCTGGGCCCAGGTGAACATCTCCGCCGTCGCCTCGTCGTCGGGGCGGGGCAACCGGCCGGCGCGGGCTAGCGAGCCAAAGGGGGTGCCACGCTCGATGGTCAGCGCATAGGCCGAGAGGTGTTCGGGCGACAGGGCCAGCGCCGCCGCCACCGATCGCTTCCAGTCGTCGAACGTCTGGCCGGGCACGCCGAACATCAGATCCAGCGACAGGTTGTCGAACCCCGCCGCGCGCGCCGCGGCCACCGCCGTCGCGCCGGCGGCCGCATCGTGATTTCGCCCCAGCGTCCGCAGCAAGCGGTCGTCGGTTGATTGCAGCCCCAGCGACAGTCGGTTGACGCCGGCGGCGCGCAAGGCGCGGAGATGCGTGCCGTCGATCTCGCCGGGGTTGGCTTCGACGGTGATCTCCAGGGCCGCCGCATCCGGATCGCCAAAGGCGGCGCGCGCCGCGGCGACGACGCCGCCCAGGGCATCTGGCCGCCACAGGCCGGGCGTCCCGCCACCGAAGTAGATCGACGTCAGCCCGGTGGAGCCGGCGAACCAACGGCGGCGCGCGTTGATCTCTGCGATCACAGCGTCGGCGTATTCGTGGTGCGGAATCTCGGCGCGTACCTCGACGGCGAAGTCGCAGTAGGGACAGTGCACGCCGCAGAACGGGAAGTGAACGTAGACCCCCAGCGGCGAACCGGGAGCCAGCGCCCCGGCGCCGACTTTCGCGAAGCCCGCCGGGACGTCGGGGCCGGTCAGCGGCGACATGCGCCTGCTCATAACACACGCGCCTGCGCCCAGCACGGCCGGAGCACGGCGGAAGTTGTGCGTCGACAACGTTCGAGGCAAGCTCCGCGGATCGATGACCAGCAAGGACACAACAAGCGACGCCGGTAACTTTGTTCGCGAGCTGATCGTCGCCGATCAGGCGACCGGCAAGCGGCAGGTGGCGACGCGGTTTCCGCCCGAGCCGAACGGGTACCTGCACATCGGGCACGCCAAGGCGATCTGCGTCGACTTTGGTCTGGCGCAGGAGTTCGGCGGCACCTGCAACCTGCGCTTCGACGACACCAACCCGACCACGGAAGATGTCGAATACGTGGAGGCCATCCAGGCGGACATCCGCTGGCTGGGGTTCAACTGGTCGAACCTGCACTACGCCTCGGATTATTTCGAGGAGCTGTATCAGCTGGCGGTCAAGCTGATCAAGAAAGGGAAGGCCTACGTCGATTCGCTGTCGGAGGCGGAGATCCGGGAGTACCGCGGGGATTTCTACAAGAAAGGGCGGCCCAGCCCCTTCCGCGACCGGTCGGTCGAGGAGAACCTGGATCTGTTCGCGCGCATGCGGAAGGGTGAGTTCCCAGAGGGGGCGTGTGTTCTGCGCGCGAAAATAGACCTCGAGACGCAGAACATGAA
>DATLVT010000594.1:0-10575 GCA_035577105.1 Polyangia bacterium | reverse complement strand
ACAGCGTCCCCGCGCCCACCGCGGCCGCGCCCGCGCCCAGCAGCAGGGCGGTGTTGCGATTCTTGCTGGTCACGCGCTCGTTGGTGGCGGCGACGACGTCCTGGGAGGTGCTTCCGTCGATGCCCGCGCGCAGCGAACGCGCATCCAGATAATTGATCACGCCCGCCGAGACCAGCGCCAGCCCGGCCACCCCCGCGAACGCCCCCGCCCACCGGCGCACGCGCCCCGGTCCCGTCGCGCGCGGCCCCGGGAGCGGCGCCCCCTTCGTCAGCAGGTCGACGCGTTCACTGTACGCCGTCACCACGTCGGTCCCGAACGGCAGCGCGAACAGCGTGTTGAACGCGTCGTTGGCGGCGCCGCGCACGGCGGCGTGCGATTCCTGCAGCACCAGCGCCGCCGTCCGCAAGGTCGTCGCCGACGGCGGCAGCACGAACTCGCGATCGTCGGCGCCGGCGCGGCGCAGGTAAAGCTTGTCCGGTGATGGCCGCACCAGGCGTACGCCGGCGTCGCTGTTGAAATCCGCCAGCCGCACGCCGCTGGTGTCTTCCAGGTAATAGTGGCCGCTGACGGTCCCGTTGATCTCGATGCGGTTCGACGGCGCGGCCCGCAGATCCAGCAGGCGACCGCCCCCGTCGGGCGCGCGCGAGAACACCTCGGGACGAAATCGTTCATTGGGCACAGCGCTGTTCGCCCGGTCGATGAACGCCGCCATCTCCGTATAGCTGATCACGCCGTCACCGTCGGCGTCGGCGGCGCCGTAAAGCCCGGAGCGTACCTCGTGGCTGAAGACCCCGGCCTGAAACGCCGCCCACTCGTGACTCTCGCGCGCTGACGACGTGGACAGCAAGAGGCCGATGTCGCGGCGCTGGGCGATTGCCCCCAGCTGCGCGAAACCGGTCAAGGCCCGCCGCTGCCCACCCGGTCCCCGATCCAGCACCAGAAAAAACGAATTGCACGCGTCGACGATGACGTGGGTCTCGGTCGCGGCCACCGGATCGATGATCCGCGCCAGCAGATCGCTGCCGCCCAGCCGGGCGTCCTCCAGCGTGACGTACCCGCCGCTGTCACCGGCCGTCCCGTGTCCGGCGTAGATCAGATAGAACACGGTGCGCTGACCGCGCCGACCAGCGGCCGCCACCTGGGCGGCGATCTCGGCCACCGTCGTCTGCAGCGCCTCCAGGCGCGGGGGGACGTCCGACGCCGACGCGGGATAAAGGCGCCGCGTGTTCTCGTCCATGCGGGTCAACAGATACGTCTGCGCCCCCATGGTTCGAAAGAGATCGCGAAACCGGACGGCGTCGTCGTCGGCGTAACGCAACGTCGCCGCATCGCCGTCCATGCTCTGGTTCACGCCGACCACCAGCGCGAAGGTGGCCAGGGCCGGCGGCTCGACTTTCGCCGCCGTGTTTTTTCCCAGGCTCAGCGCCGTCAATCCCACAACAACACCGGCAACCCGGCCCCCGCCCCGCCACCATCGTCTCTGTCTCACGGCACCACCTCCAGGATCGTTTCGCTGCATTCGCTGTCCGGCAAGTCGACGGCGCCCCGTCGGACACGCTCCTCGACGGCGGTGACCGAGATGGGCGCGTTGGTGAAGAGCCCGACCACGCGCAACGTGCGCCCGCGCAGGTCGTGCCGGACCGCCTCACCCAGCTCGCGAGGAGCCGCCCCCGGCGCGATGGTGATGGCCAGCGGCGGCCGCGCCGGATCGACCCAGGCCGGATGAAACCAGTACACGTTCCGGTTTTCATCCACGCCAAACAACAGCAGGTGTTTGTACGCGCGGGGGTTGCGATAGGCGAAGGCCAGCTCGTCGCGCGCGGCGATCTTTCCGTCGGCCGCCACCGGCCGGTCGCTGCCGTGCACCTTGTAGACCTCGATCTGCGAATGCCCGGCCACCGCCGCCCGTCCCCGGGCCAGAAATTGCCGGCTGTTGTCAGCGACGTCAGCGACGCCAGCGACGTCAGAGCGCCGATGGGCGACGGCGACGATCAGCAAGACGCCCGCCGCCGCCGTCAGCCCGGCCAGCGACCAGGGGGCCAGCAGCGCGCGTCCCGGCGTCGGCGGCGCCGGTCCCAGGCCCAGCCCGGCCGCGATGCGCTCGACCGCGGGCCGACGATCACCGCGCACCAGCGTTTCATAGAGAAGGTGCCGATCGTACAGACTGCGGCAGCGGGCGCAATCGGGCAGATGCGCGCGCAGCGCCGTTTCTTCTTGCGGCTCCAGCTGGCGGGCAAAATGCCTGCGGACCAGGCGCCGCTCGCGACAGACCAACCCCGCCATCACGAAGGATCTCCCAGCAGAAACTTGCGCAACAAAAGTCGGATGCGCAGCTCGCGATAGGCCAGGGTGGTGCGGCTCAGGCCCAGGGCGGCGGCCGCCTCCGCCTGGCTGAAGCTTTGCAGCAGCCGCTTCTCGAAGACCGGCCGCCACTCGGCCGGCAGCACCTCGCGGGCAAAGCGCTCGACCAGCAGCCGCGCCTCCGACTGGCGCCCCAGATCAGGCGAATAGCCGGCGGCGCCATCGGGCAGGTCGATCCCGGAGGGCGCCTCCCGACCGCGCCGCCGCACGTAATCGATGGCGTGGTTACGCGCCACCACGGCCAGCCAGGCACCCAGATCGCCGCCCTTGAATGACCGGCGCAGCGTCTCGTTGTTGATCACCCGAAAAAAGATCTCGTGCGTGGCGGTCTCCCGATCCGCGCCCGAGATGACCGCCCCGACGGCGCCGTCGACAACGGCGAAATTCGATCGATAAACCTCTTCGATGATCTGGCGTTCCCCTCGATAGAATTGGGTCAGCCAATCAATCGCCACCTCGGACCTCGCTTCCACCCGCAACCCTCGCACGCGCGGCAGCGCGGCCGGGCCATCTTGCATCACCAGGAACCGGGTCATCACCAAAGAACGAACCAGCGCGTCCATTTGGACGGGTCCTTTTTCGCCTTTTTTTCTTCCGTTCCCCTCAAGGAAGACGCTTGACGCTCAGCCGATTGTTCCGCAGATACGCAAAATAAACGCCTGGGCGTCCCCCGCCCCGGCCCACCCGCATCTTCACCGCGTCGACCACGCTTTGATCCAGCCCGCCCAGCGGCAGCGCCCCCCAGCCGGTGCCGTCCAGGCGCGAGACCACCGGCCCGGGCACGATGTCCGCGCCCGGCTCCCAGTCACCCAGATACCCGACATAAAGTGTCCCGTCGACCGCCACGTCGATCGACGGCGTCACCACCGCGACGTTGTAAGGCGTGACGATCCCCTCCAGCATCTGCCACGGCACCTTGTTCGATCGCTGGACGACCACCGACCCTGGCGTCCCCGCCGCCACGTACGCCGTCCCGTCCGCCGCCACCGCCAGCACGCCGCCCGCCGGCGGTGAAAAAATATCCCCGGGGATCAGCTCCCAGTCGGCGGCGCCAAACCGGAAGACCAGGGTGTGGCTGGTGTCGACCTCCGTGAGCGCCACCAGCGGTCCCGACCGGTCAAAGCCCAGCATCGGCGAGAGACGTCCCACCCCCAGCGTTCCCGGCTGCCCCAGCAGCTCCCACGCGCCCCCGTTCCGGCGCACCACCCGCATGTTCCGGGTGGTGTTGTCCTGCGCGACGGCATGCAGCCGCCCCGTCTGATCCAGCTCGATGGCGGTCGAGAGGAAGGACAGCGAGAAACCATCGGGCAGCGCCGGCAATGCCTTCCACGCTTGCTGCTGAAACATCTGTACGGTGCTGTCGGCGGCGATGACGTAAGGCGTGTCGTCGGGGCCCAGAGCAAACGAAAGGGGAAACGGCGGTCCGGGAAGATCGCCACCAAGTTTTGTCCAGCCGACGCCGTCATGATGAAAGACGCTGATCGTCCGCGACCGCCCGGTCCCCGGCATCAACCGGGATTGGCCCAGGTACAGCGAGCCGTCAGACCCCAACCGAAGCTCGAACGTGGCCACCAGGTCATCCGGCAGGCCGTTCAGTGTCTGCCAGGTGGGCGTCGGTGCGGCCGCTTCGGCGTCGGCGGCGTCGGCGTCGGCACCATCGGAGGCAACGTCGGCCGTGTCCGCGCCTGCGTCGGTGACGTCCCCAGCGGCGTCCTCGACCTCACCGCGGTCCTCGCCCGCATCGCGAACACCAGCCGCAGCGCCATCGCCATCGCCATCACCATCGTCGTCACCCCCGCCGTCCCGGTCGATCGATGACCCAACGTCAAACAGGTCAACGCTGGTTGCATCCATGGTCGCTGGAGCAGCGCCAGCGGCGTCGGCATCCGGCGCGGATGAGCAGGCGCTTGTGCGCGACACGCATCGCCCCGCGCAGCATTGATAGCTGGCCGTGCACGGACAGGGGCGACCGTCGATGGTGACGGAGTCGACACATCCACCCGCCGCCACCGCCACGGCGGTCGCCACCAATGCGGCGAACACCATCCCTTGCGCCCATGCGCCCCTCAAGCCACTCAAGGTCAATCTCCGCGGCGACGTTAGCATTTCTGGCGCAGCGCGGAGGGCCGGACCATCTCGGCGGTTGGACCAAATCGCTCCCGGCGATGGCGCAAAGTCGGCTCGAGGATCGCCGCTCAAAGATGACAAAGATGGCTAGGTTCCGCGCCGGCAATCTCGTAATTTCTACCCATGCGCCTCGGCATTGATCTCGGCGGAACCAAGATTGAAGGCATCGTCCTTTCCGACGGCGGCGCCGTCGTCGCCAGCCAGCGCGTGTCGACCCCGACCGACAGCTATGCGTCGGTGCTGACGGCGATCAAGAATCTGGTCTCTCAGCTGGAGACCACCGCCGGCCAGCGCTGCTCGGTGGGCGTCGGTACACCGGGGTTTCGTTCGCCGCGCACCGGCCTCATCAGCAATTCCAACCTGACCACGCTGAACGGGCATCCCATCGACCGCGATCTGGCGGAGGCCATGGACCGCCCCGTTCGCGTCGACAACGACGCCAACTGTTTCGTCCTGTCCGAAGCCACCGACGGTGCTGCCGCGGCGCCGCCTGTCTCCGCCGGCGCCGCCAATGCTCAGGCGACCGACGTGGTGTTCGGGGCGACGCTGGGAACGGGCGTGGGGGGCGGCATCGTGATCAACGGCCGCGTCCACGCCGGGGCCAATGGCAGCGCCGCCGAATGGAGCCACACCACGCTGCCGTTCTTACTGCCCGGCGAGCGCTCGCCCTACGCCTGCTTTTGCGGGCGCGCCAGCTGCATCGAATCATTCATCTCGGGCAGGGGGCTGGCGGGCGCCTACACCGAGGTCGCCGGCCAATCGATCTCGGGCCCTGACGTGGCGCGCCTGCTGGCCAGCGGCGATCCACAGGCCAGCCAGGCGTTCGAGATCTACGCCCACCGCGTGGCCCGGGCGCTGGCCGGCGTCATCAACCTCCTCGACCCGCGCGTCATCGTCCTGGGCGGCGGCGTCTCCAACAACGCCTCCCTCTTCGACCTGGTCCCGCGGCTATGGAACCAGTACCGCGTCGCCGACGATTTGCACACCGACCTGGTCCAGGCCAAGCACGGCGACGCCAGCGGCGTCCGTGGCGCCGCCTGCCTGTGGCCGGTCTGACCTGGGAACGGCCCATCGGGGTGCTCCCCCCGTGGTACGCTGAATTTCGGCCCTCCGATGATTCTGGGGAAGTACAGGTGGTTCTCGGCGGCGACAGCCGCGCTGGCCTTGGGGCTGGGCGCAGGCGGGTGCACCGGCGGTCAGTACTCGCTGGGGATCGAATGCACGACCTCGGGAACCGACCGCGAGCTGCAGGCCGCCGTCGATGCCCAGCCCCGGGTCTCGCTGTGCCCGGGCGCCACGTTCACCCTGGCCACGACGTTGATTCTGCGGCGAACAGGACAGATTTTGGAGACGCTGAATCGGCCCACCCAGCCGTCGGAGATGGCCACCATCATCCTGGGCCCTGAATTCCGCAGCACACACGAGTTCGCCCTGGCCGCACCGATCAGCGGCGTCCAGATCGCCAGCGTTCGATTCGACGGCAACCGCCGCATGCTGGGCACGATCGACATTTTTCAGCTCCTGGGCATCGGCCCCGGAAAACAGCACCAGATCATCGGCAACGTCTTCACCGATACGCCGGGCTGGACCCACCTGCACGTCGTCGAGCCATGCGATGGCTCGATGATCGTCGGCAACACCGTCGAGACGGGCACGCAAAGCCACGAAGCCATCGGCGGCCACAACGCCGACGGCCTGTCTATTTCGTGCGCGCACTCGACGATCGCCGACAACGTCATCAACGATATCTCGGGCGCCGGGATCGTCTACTACGGCGGACCGGGAACGGTCATTCGCAACAACACCATCACGGCAAAGACGACCAGCGCCTCATCGGGAATCAACGTTGGCGACGCCGTGACCCTGGACCACACCGGCGTGGTCATCACCGGAAACAACATCAAGTCCGTCCCCCCCCGCTATTTCCATATCGGCATCGCCGCCGGACTGCGGGTCTGGCCCCCGCGCGGCACCCCGCCCGCCTTCTTCCGGGACATCATGGGCGTCACCGTCAGCAACAATGTCATCTCGGGAATGATCCGCTATGGCCTGGCCGTGGACGGGTGCCTCAGCTGCCTGATAGAGAACAACCAGATTCTCGACTGGCAGCCGGTGCCCGTGACCGGCACCTGCCCCCCTTCCACCCAGTACATCGCCAACGTGTCGGGTGGGCGCGCCGACGGGAATCTGCAGGCCGGATACGTCGACGCCAACATCGACGACTGCGTCGGGGCGCCCTTGCCTCCCTGACCGGTCCAACCACCCTGAAAAACATATGCTTTCCGCCCTTTCTGGACGGTAATTTACTACATATAACCATATGTTTTTATTCACTTTATGCCAAGGTCGTCAGAAACCTCACCTTTCCTGCCGATGGGGTGATCGCCGTCCGGCGCCCATTACTACTAGTAGTGGCCAGGGGTGGTGGGTGTACAGGGGGCGGGACGGGGCACGGAACCGACAAACCAGCAGAGGCTAACCAATGCTAATCGCTGAATTCCCAGGGGGTCACTCATGAGACGCGCCGGACTCGGGACGCATCCGCTCCTGACCGTTTCCGTGATGGCTGGCCTGGCGGGGCTGGTCTCCTTGGGCTGTGTCGGTGAAATCGGCGCGGGTGGCGGAGGGAAAGATCCGCTGAATCAACCCCCGATGAACGGCAACGGCGGGACGACGGGGGTCGTCCCCATGACTGCCAACAAGTGCGTGTCGACGGGTGGACCATCGGTTGGCGTGGCGCCGCTGCGCCGCCTCACCCGAACCCAGTACAACAACACGGTTCGCGACCTGCTGGGTCTGGACACAAACCCCGGCGCTGACTTCTCCATCGACGAGAAGGTTGGCCCCTTTTTCAGCAACGCCACCGCGCCCATCAGCGACCTTCAGGCCGAGCAGTATCTGAATGCCGCCGAATCGCTGGCCGATCAGGCGGTGACCACCAAGCTGACCACGCTGTTGCCCTGTGACCCGGCGACCACCGATCCTGCGGCGTGCGGCGCCAAGTTCGTCGACACGTTCGGGCTGCGGGCCTACCGTCGCCCGCTGCTGGCGGCAGAGCGCACCACGTTGGTGACGCTGTTTGAATCCGGCCGCACCGACGACAGCTTCAACGAGGGCGTTCGCCGGGTCATCCAGGCGACCCTGCAATCGCCGCAGTTCCTCTATCGCTTCGAGCTGGGTGCGCAGCCCGCTGGCAGCAAGGAGATCATCACGCTGGACCAGTACATCCTGGCCGAACGGATGTCCTATTACCTGTGGGATTCGATGCCCGACGCCGAGCTGTTTCGCGCCGCTGGCGCCGGCGAGCTGTCGTCCCCCGCGGCGCTGCGGACGCAGGCCGCCCGGTTGATCGGCGACGCGCGCGCCGCCCAGACCATCGCCAGCTTCCACCGCCAGTGGCTGGGCCTGGATCAGTTGCCGTCGCTGGAGAAGGACGCGACGGCCTACCCGACCTATACCCCCGCGCTGCGAGACGCGATGGACGCCGAGACGGCTCACTTCACCGATTACGTCATCCGGGCCGGGGACGGGCGCCTGGAGACCCTGCTGACCGCGCCGTTCTCGTTCGTCAGCGGCCCCCTGGCCGCGCTTTACGGCGTGAAGGCCGGCAGCGACCCCACCAAGCCGACCAACCTGGACGCCACCCAGCGGGGTGGTCTGCTCACGCAGCCCAGCGTCCTGGCCGTCATGTCCCACGCCGATCAAAGCGCGCCCATCCGGCGCGGCAAGCTGGTGCGCGAGCAGTTCTTCTGTCAGACGCTGTCGCCGCCACCACCGGGCGTCGATCTGACCCCGCCCATGCCGGTGCCGGGGGTGTCCACGCGTGAACGATTCCAGAAGCACCGCACCGAAGCCGTCTGCGCCGCCTGTCACGGCCTGATCGACCCCATCGGGTTCGGCTTTGAGAACTATGACGGCATCGGTGCCTACCGCGCCATGGACGGCGGCAAGGCCGTCGACGCCTCGGGCGAGGTGACTGGCACGGACGTCGACGGAACGTTCAACGGGGTGCTCGAGCTGTCCAAGAAACTGGCGAGCAGCCCCACGGTGCGCGATTGCGTGGCCCAGAAGTGGTTCAATTTCGGGTTCGGCCGGACCGCCGGCCCCGACGACGCCTGCTCCATGGAAGCTGTCTCGCAAGCGTTCAACAAGTCGAACAACATTCGCGACCTGCTCGTCGAGCTGGTGGCGACGGATGCGTTCCGTTACGGACGTTTCGAAAAGGGGGCGCCATGACCCGGCCAGTGTTTTCGCGTCGGACATTTCTGGGCAGCATCGGCGCCGCGGGCATGGGCGCCCTGATCCCGACGCTGGATGCGGAGGCAGCCACCACGGGGGCCAAGAAGCGTCTCATCCTGCTGACGTCGCCCAACGGCACGGTCCACACCGACTGGAAGCCCGGTTTCGACGGCACCACCCTGACGCTCAGCAAGGCGCTGGCGCCGCTGGAAGCGCACAAGCAGGACATCCTGGCGCTGGACGGCCTTGGCTGGCAGTACGGCGACGGTCCCGGCGTGGACCACATGCGAATCTGCATGATGTGGAACGGCACGCCGATGTTGACCGGCACCGACTTCTCGAACAGCACCGGCGACCGGCCATGCGGCTGGGGCGGCGGGATCTCCGTTGACCAGCACGTTGCCAACCAGCTGCTGGCCAAGCAGATGATCGCCACGCCGTTCAAATCGCTGGAGTTCGGCGTCTACCAGGGCAAGAGCCACATCTACACGCGCGTCAGCTATGCCGGTGCCAACCAGCCGCTGCCGACCGAACCCGATCCGGCCATCATGTTCGCCCGCCTGTTCAAGAACGGTGTCGGCCAGCCCATGGGAGCAGCCGACCTGACCAAGTTGCGGGCACGCCGCAAGAGCGTCATGGACGCGGTGGTGGGCAACCTGACGTCGATGCAGACGCGGGTGTCGGCGGGCGATCGCCTGAAGATCGACGCGCACCTGACCGCTGTGCGCGGCGTCGAGCAACGGCTTGACGGCAGCACCACGGGTCCCATGGCCACCTGTACGCCGCCCACCCTGCCGGCCACCAAGCTGGATCCTCTGGCCAACGACAACTACCCAACCATCTCCCGCCTGCAGATGGACATGATGACGATCGCCCTGGCCTGCGACATGACCCGGGTGGCCAGCCTGCTGTGGTCAAGCGCCTCCAGCGACATTCGCTTTACCTGGATCGGCATCAAGACCGGTCATCACACCATCTCGCACGACACCAGCGCTCCGGCGCGGGCGCAGATGACCCAGATGCACAACTGGTACTCCGGCGAGCTGGCGTACCTGCTGGACAAGCTGAAGGCCGTTCAAGAAGGCGGCAGCACGCTGCTGGACAACACGATGGTGGTGTGGGGCAACGAGCTGGCCGACGGCGCCGCCCACTCGCAGCAGCCGATCCCGGTCCTGATCGCCGGGCGCGCGGCCGGTCAGATCAAGACCGGTCGCTACATCGACTACGGCAAGAAGAAACACAACCCGCTGCTGGTCTCGATCTGCAACATGATGGGCCTGACCGACGTCACCAAGTTCGGCACCCTCGACGACGGCAGTGGCCCCCTCAGCGGCCTCGGCGGCTAGTAGAAGCGGCGGGAGCGCGCGGCTCGATTGGCCGACGGCCGACGATCCTGGCCGCTGGCTATGCCGAGGCTGCGCTTCCGCTCCTCGAGTACAGTAGTACGTTCCGGTGCGGTTCTCGCCTCGGCTACGCCAGCGGCCAGGCTTGTCGGCCGGGTCATTGAAGCGGCTCCTTTCCGGATCCGGATCTGCTTATGAACTTGCGCGGAGGGCGCGCAGATCGAGACGATTGGCGCTGACGGGGGGGCACCAGTAGTAGCCGCCAGAGAGGGGGCGGGTGAAGCGCAGGAGGGCGTCGGTCACGCCGTCTTCCAGGCCGGCCATCCGGCGCAGGACGCGTTCAAACGGATCCAGCGTGGCGGCGTAGGCCACGAAATACAGGCCGTGCTCGCGAACGTCGCCCCACGGCATTGACCGGCGCAACATGAACGCGGCCGGATCAAAGCTCTCCTGGGCGGCCCGCTTGACGTGCGCCGACGGCGGGGCGTCGGCCAGCTCCTCGTTC